>JASHRP010000298.1 GCA_030037375.1 Bryobacteraceae bacterium
AGTGGGGCAAGCGTTCGGGATCCGGATGCTGTTCGAGACGAACTACACCGGTCAGCCATTTACATTTCGTACCGGGGAACTCGACATGTTCGCGGCTTTCCGGCTTTTGGAGCAGATGACCAATTCGCTGGTCGAACCGATCGATGCGCACACAGCGTTTGTGGTTCGCGATACAGCGCAGCGGCGCACTGAAGTGATCCCGATGGTCACCGCGACGATTCCGATTCCGGAACGCATTTTGGTCCAGGAGGCGCAGGAAATCGTCACTGCGGTGCAGCAAGCGCTGGAGATTCGGCGCGCACAAGTGGATCCCGGCCGACGATTGGTGCTGCTGCGTGATTCGGCGGCAAAAGTCGCGCTCGCGCGGGTGTTGTTCGCCGATCTTTCCAGGCTGAGGGCGCAGGTGGAAATCGAGATTGAGTTGCGGACGGTGACCAAAGATTCATCGACGAGCATCGGATTCACGCTGCCCAACTCCGCGACCCTTTTGAACCTCGGCACTTTTCTGAACAACACCATTTCCCCGGCGGGCGCGACTAACTTTTTGACATTCGGCGGAGGAAAGACGCTGTTTGGACTCGGCGTGGCAACGGCGCAGGCATTCGCGACCATGACGGACAGCTCCGCCGACAATCTTCTTAAGGCTCAGATCTTGGCGCTTGACGGCCAGCCAGCTTCCCTGACCGTCGGGACGCGCTATCCCATCGCGACGGCCCAGTATCTCGGCACAACCGGGCCAGCGCTTACGACGCCGACGCCAACCATTACCTATCAGGATCTTGGTCTGGTGTTGAAGATCACTCCCACCGTTCACGACGGCGGAGAGATGACGCTGGATGTCGATGCCGCATTCACCACGCTCGGCGCAACGGCGGGCAACGGCCTGCCTGAGATTGAGCAGCGGAAGTTCACCGGTAAGGTGAGGATGGTCCAAGGCGAGTGGGCGGTGATCGCCGGTCTGACGCAAACCAACGACGCGCGGACGACATCGGGAATCGCCGGGCTCGCCAGCATTCCGTTGATCGGCCATTTGTTCCGCAACGATACCGTGCAAAAGGATTCCGACGAAACGCTGATCATCATCAAGCCGAGGCTCGTAAACCTGCCGCCTTGGGACTTCCCGGTAAAAACCTTGGCTACCGGAACTGAGGGCCGATTCATCTCGCTGTATTGAACGCGGCCTGAAGGGTGTTCCAATATTGCGCGGCGATTTTCCCGATCGCGTGTTCCTTACGGATATGGGCTGCTGCGCGGCTCCCGATTTCCTCCCCGGCGCGGCGGTCCGCCGCGAGCCAGGCCAGATAATCGGCCAGCATGGCATCTTCGCTGACGCCGGTATCGACGGATAAATAGGAGTTTGGCGGAAAGCGCGAGATCTCCTCGCCCGAGCTGAAAATTACCGGCTTGCCGATGCCCATCATCCGAATCGCGATTCCTGAGGTTTCAGCCGCGCGGGGATAACGCAGGTTCAGGCAAACATCGGTCGCCGCGGCCCAACGCCAGAACTCGATTTCTGGCAGAGCGGGAGCACGGAGGATGCGGGGATTTTTTTGAATAAGCGGAGAGATCGCGCGTTCCAGATCCGACGACGCGAACGCCCCTTGCACCAGCAGCCTCACGTCCGCGCCTGAAGACCAGACGCGCTCCATCGCGCGAAGGATCGCGCACAAGCGTTTCGATTCGCGCAAATGGCCAAACACGCCCGCAAGAAGCGTTCGCGGGCCAAGGCCCAGCGTGGCCCGAAAGCGGATCGTCTCCACCGGCGCCGGCAACTCCGGGGCAACGAACAAGTGCGGGATTTCGACGACACGTGCCTCGGGATGATGCCGCAGCACGACGCCAGCCGCGGCGGGGTTATGGACGATCACTGCGAGCGATCGTTCCACCACGCGCCGCAGCATCGGGTATTGGAAATATGCGGAGTCGGCGGCGGAGCGGCCCCGACCGGCCCACAGAGCCTCCGCCAAGCCGCGGTGCCATTCGCCGTAGTTATAGACAAACTCCTCGATGTACGCGGCGCGATCGAGCGTGCCAAGAAAGAAGTGGTTCAGTACGGCGTCGTGGAGCACCACGATGCCTGGCTTTTCGATCGCCAACTGGTAGATTTCGCGATGCAGATGATTGTTGCCGAGATGATAGAGCGCAACGTCGGACTGGCGTGGCGCGATCTCCACCCGTCCATGCTTCCGCAATGCCGCTAATAGCGCCGCGGAGTAATCGGCCACGCCAGTCTTCGCCGGTGGCAATGGCGAGAAGAAACCAACAGTCATCTAACTCGCGGACCGAACAGCGCCGTGCCGACCCGGATCAGCGTCGCGCCTTCTTCTATCGCGGCTTCGAGATCGTGGGACATCCCCATCGACAGCTTTTCCAAGCCGTGCTGGCGCGCGAGCTCTGCTAACCGCCGGAAATAGGGCCTCGTGATCTCCTGATCGTCGTTCCACGGCGGCATGGTCATGAGACCGGTTAGCGCCAGATTGGGGCACGCGCGAATGCCGTCGATCAGCTTCGATAGCTCTTCCGGGGACGCGCCAGCCTTCGATTCTTCCGCCGAAAGCTTGACCTCAATCATGACTTCGAGCCGCTTGCCCATACCGTCGAGCCTTCGCGCAAGCTTTTCGGAATCGATGGTTTGAATGACGTGGAACAGGTCCGCGGCCACTCGCGCTTTGTTGGACTGAAGATGACCGATGAGATGAAATTGAGCCTCGGCAAGCGCACCTAGCGCTGGGCGTTTGTCCTCGAATTCCTGAACGTAGTTTTCGCCGAAGACCCGCATGCCAAGAGAGTAGGCTTCGCAGACGACCTCCGCGGGAAATTTCTTGGTCACCGCGACGAGAGTGATATCGGAGCGTTCGCGTCCCGCGCGGCGCGCCGCTGCTTGAATCCGCTCCTCTACGCGTTCAAGACGCTCCTTCAGCATCTTCATTCATGATCGCCCACAGGAGTTTCGGAAGCGAAGCGACGGCGGAGGGAGGAACACCATGGGGGGCGCCTTCGATCACGACCAGCTTCGTTTTCGCTGGGATGAGGCGAATCGCGGCTTCGAGTTCCGCGATCGTTCCGAAGGGATCGCGAGTGCCGTGGACAAAGAGGGTCGGAGTTCGCAGCGACGATAGGTGTTCGGTTCGGGCTTTCGCTGGTTGGTTGGGGGGATGTAATGGATAGGAAAGCAAAAGTAGTCCCTGCGCAAGTGACGAGTTTTCCGCCAGAAGCATGGAGGATTGGCGGCCGCCATAAGAATGCCCGGCGAGGCAGAGTGGGACGCTGGGGGCGAGTACACCGAGCTCTTCGGCGGCTCGGCGAATGCCCTCACGGTCACGCGGCGAGTTGCTGAAAGGCGGGCCCGTCGGCCGCTGCTGGCGATATGGCAGATCGCCACGGAATGCCAGCCATCCGGCATCTCGAAAGGCGGCCGCCGCCGACACTAACAACGGCGCTTCGCAATTCGATCCCGCTCCGTGGAACAGCGCTATCGACCCGATTGGCGCTTCGTCCGGTTCGTGCAGCCAGCCACGAACCAACTCTTTTTCAAGCCGAACCGGTTCGGCTTCAAATAATTTCCCAGTCGATTTCACCGTTCCCCCAGACCGTATAGCGGCCCACGCCAGTCCAACGCGCGGCCTCGAGATACGGGAGAAATTCAGCCAGTTCGCCTTCGTATTCGGCCTCGCCGACGAATCCGCCGAAGGCATGCCGCAGGCCCGTATTGCGGCTGATCCGCTCGGCCGCATATTCGCGGACTTCGCAGCGGATCATGCGAACCTGCTTGGCCCGATCGCCCATCGCCCGGAAATCGACCTGAAGCGGGCCGTTTCCGTAGAGCGCCCGCAGATTACTCACGCGGTCGCGAATGCGCGCCAGAAGCACGCCGAATTCCGGTCTGTCCGCTGGCCCGATGGCGGTCGGAGCAAGGAAACGCACGCGGACGCGCGAAACTTCGCCGGGCGCCGGATCCAGCTTCAGCCGCAAAAGATCGAGGCCGTCGATAGCGGTACACTCCGCCAGCACACCGGCGCATAGCGCGTCGCGGATGCTTTCGAACGGCGGATTGAGTATGTCGAACAGGTTGAAACCGATCTCATAGCGCTGGCCCGGCATAAGCATCAAGCCTTCGAGATCACGGACCCTCAGCGCGAATGGCCGAGGGGAATCTTGCAGGCCGCTGGGTCCATTGACCTTTCGGGGCGCGAACAGGCGATCGTAAACCGCCCGGTCACTGTTGCGCAGCGCCATCCCGAAGCGGCCGCGGACCACGTTCGCGCCACGGCCGGGGAACATCGCAAACGGCCTGCGCGCGACCATCTGAAAGCGCAGCGGGTAAAGATCGAAAGTCTGTACGCTAGGAGAACTCATGATCACGCTGGATGACATTCGCGCCGCGCGAGTCCGCTTCGAGGGCAATATCCGGATAACCCCGGCCCTCCATTCGGAAACATTATCGCGCGAGGCGGGGAATGCGCTGTACCTGAAGCTCGAAAACATGAACGTTACGGGCAGCTTCAAGGAACGGGGAGCGCTGAATCGCCTGTTGCTGCTAACCGCGGAAGAACGCGCCCGCGGTGTGATTACGGCTTCGGCCGGCAATCACGCGCAAGCGGTAGCGTATCACGCGTCCCGCCTTGGAATTCGCGCGGAGATCTGCATGCCCGTATTCACGCCCCTGGTGAAGGTAACCCAGACGCGAGCCTGGGGCGCGACGGTGATCCTTGCCGGAAACAACTTCGATGAAGCGCTTGAAGAGGCGCGGCGGAGGGAAAAGTCGGAAGGTTTGGTGTTCGTGCACGCCTTCGACGACGACGCGGTCATCGCGGGACAAGGCGTGATCGGATTGGAGCTGCTTGAACAGGTTTCAGACCTGGATGCGATCGTCGTTCCAGTGGGCGGCGGAGGGTTGATCGGAGGCGTGGCATGCGCGGTGAAAGAGTCGCGGCCGAGGGTGCGGGTGATCGGCGTGCAGACCGCGGCGCTGCCATCGATGCAAGCAGCTTTAGCCGCGCATCATCCAGTAATGCTTCCTCCAGCGCCCACCATTGCCGACGGCATCGCGGTCCGCCAAGCTGGCGTGCGCACTCTCGCACTCGCGGAGAAGTACATCGACGAAATCGTCATGGTCGACGACGAGGAGATCGCCGCGGCGATCCTCCGTCTGCTGGAGAAGCAAAAGGTATTGGCCGAAGGCGCGGGCGCCGCGGGGTTGGCCGCGATGCTCCAACACAAGCTAGCGCTTCGGGGGAAACGGACGGCCGTGGTGGTCGGAGGCGGGAATATCGACGT
>JASHRP010000299.1 GCA_030037375.1 Bryobacteraceae bacterium
TCCGCTCACGGTCACCGCTTGCGATCCGGGAGTGAACGTATACCCACTCAACGTTGGCGTGACCGTGTATGACCCGTTGGCCAAGCCGGTAAAGCTGTACGCTCCAGAGCTGTTGGTGGTCACCGTCTGCGTAGCCCCGCCCGTGAGGGCCACGGAGACTCCGCTGACAGCCGGAGACACCGTTCCTGAGATGGTCCACGTCTGGGCCGCGTCGGTGAAATTCACCGCAGTCTGATTGGCTCCGTTGACCGTCACTGCCTGCGAGCCAGGCGTGAACGTGTATCCACTCAACGTTGGGGTCACGGTGTACGATCCGTTAGCGAGACCGGTAAAGCTGTAGGCTCCCGAGCCGTTGGTGGTCACCGTCTGCGTCGATGTTCCCGTCAAGGCCACGGAGACTCCGCTCACCGCGGGCGAGACTGTTCCCGAAACGGTCCACGTCTGGGTCGAATCGCTAAAGTTCACGGCGGTCTGGTTGGCACCGTTGACTGTCACTGCCTGCGAGCCTGGGGTGAACGCGTAGCCGCTCAACGTCGGGGTCACGGTGTACGACCCGTTGGCCAAGCCAGTGATGCTGTAGGCTCCCGACGAGTTCGTCGTCACCGTCTGCGTAGCCGCGCCGGTGAGGGCCACGGACACTCCGCTGACGGCCGGGGACACTGTTCCAGAGATGGTCCAGGTCTGCGCTGCATCGGTGAAGTTTACCGCCGTCTGATTGGCTCCGCTTACCGTTACTGCCTTAGAGGCCGGGGTGAACGTGTACCCACTCAACGTAGGAGCCACCGTGTAGGACCCGTTGGCCAAGCCAGTGAAGCTGTAGGCTCCCGACGAGTTCGTGGTCACCGTCTGCGTAGCCGCGCCCGTAAGGGCCATGGAGACTCCGCTAACTGCAGGCGATACCGTCCCAGAGATGGTCCACGTCTGCGCCGCATCGGTGAAGTTCACCGTCGTCTGATTCGCTCCGTTCACCGTGACTCCTTGCGAGCCTGGGGTGAACGTATACCCACTCAACGTTGGCGTCACGGTGTACGATCCATTGGCCAAGCCGGTGAAGCTGTACGCTCCCGAAGCGTTCGTCGTCACCGTCTGCGTAGCCGCGCCCGTGAGGGCCATGGAGACTCCGCTAACCGCAGGCGAGACCGTCCCAGAGATGGTCCAGGTCTGCTCCGTATCGCTGAAGTTCACGGTCGTCTGATTAGCGCCGTTCACGGTCACCGCTTGCGATCCGGGAGTGAACGTGTATCCGCTCAACGTTGGCGTGACCGTGTATGACCCGTTGGCCAAGCCAGTGAAGCTGTAGGCTCCCGAAGCGTTCGTCGTTACCGTCTGCGTCGCTGTACCTGTCAGAGCCACGGAAACTCCGCTAACCGCGGGCGAGACCGTGCCAGAGATGGTCCAGGTCGCTCCGTTGACTGCCAATCCGAAAGTTTTCGAGGATGTTCCCAAACTCGCCGTCAGGGTTGCTGTGAGCCCGCTCGAAACCGTCAGCACGGTTGCCGTGAATGTCCCAGTGGTCTGGCCCGCCGTCACCGTCATGTTCGCGGGCACGGTGACGTTCGCGTTGTTGCTCGAAAGGCCGACCGTAGTTCCGCCCGTTAATGCGGCCGAACTCAACGTCACGGTACAGGTTGACGACCCCGGGGATGCGACCGGCGAATTGCACGATAACCCGCTCACAGTCTGTATGGCGACACTTCCCCCGACGCTTGACGCCGGAATCTGCGATCCGTTCACGCCAACCGCCACCGGGTTGGAAATTCCAATCACTGCCGAGCCGGCCGGCGCGGCGGACGCAACGGTGAAAGACACGTTCGCAATAACCCCGCTAGTGACCACGCCATCCTGCGTGCCGTATAAGACACACACCATGCTTCCCGATCCGGGCCCACACGTGACCGCGGTGTTCGCGGCGGCTGCGGCTGTTCCGGTCGAGACGCTGACTGCGGAAAAGTCCGCGGCCGGATAAGTCATGGTCCACTGGATTCCGCCGGGTTGCGCACCGCCGGAGGTCGTAACTGAGAGGCTTAAACCTACATTCCCTCCATCAACGGCGTTACCGGAAGTAAGTGATAAAGCAACTTGCTGAGCGGTTAGTACTTCCGGCACGACCGCCAGAAACATCCCGCAGAGAATCACACTCCTGAATGATTTTTGGTATGAGGTCGACAAGGTATTAATACCGTTCAGCCTTTAGTGCCTGTGCGTGGGAAAAATACTCGCGAATGATGCCTGGAATGTGCGACTGCATTAGGGCCCATCCTTTCGTCAGCTCGCCGAGCCAGTACTGCCAGTTCCAGTACCAACCTGGACTCAGTACTCTCATCGGAGCCAAACTAGCCCCCTTTACGTACTAGGTGCATTAAGTTCGTAGTAATATGCCTTGGCATAATAAGGGTTTATTCCTTGGCTTAAGTGGAAACCGCAGCGAATAAACTGAGGGAATTTACCGGTTGAAACGAAAGTGAGGCTTCAGAGGAGGGCGCCGGGGAAAGCCGAGCGCCACTACTTGCCAGCAGCGCCCCTTCTCAGACGCAAGTTCCGCGCGACATGAGGTTGCGCATTTCGATAGAATCGGTCTCAAACACGCAGGAAAGGGGATGAGTTGTGCCGTTCGACATCGAAACTCGACAGTTCACGACGAGCCGGCCGTATTTCATCGAGGAAGGAAGGATGAACGTCACGGGAAGTTATGCGCGGCATCATCGCATCCCGTGGGAATTGCTTCTGGACGTATTGCAGCGAACGCTCGAAGGGGTGGTGGACCCGAGAGTGATCGGACACCTGCTCACGCTGTCGCCTCGCCCTACAAGGGAGCTAGCGACACGGTTTGCGGCGGCGGCTCATCAGTTCCGAATCGGAGGACCGTTCCAGCGCGGGCAAGGACAGGTGATCGCTGAAGTCGAACAGGAGCTGTTCTCGCTGCCTTGCAATTTATTTCAAGGCCTGAGCAATCGCGCGGACGATCCGGAGCGTCTGGGTCCGCGCTTTATGGACTTTACGCCGAGCGACGTCCTACACACTGGCTCGCTTCCGGAAGGAATACACGGACAGTTGCAACGCGCTCGTGAGCGGGTGTTCGCGCTTCTGCTGGCGGGAATGATCGATGCCCGGATGGTCCAGGAGGCTTGTTGGCGATGGCGGGAGTTGTGGACGATACACGGCGGGGGACTCAACTGCGCGACCGCGCACCAGCACCAGTGGTGGGCGCCGGGCGGGATGCCCTTCGCCCAGCCGCCTTACCGGTATTGGATCAATGCCGCCGGCGGCGCGCTGACGGCGGAACAGTCTAGCCGGTTAAACCTGATTGTGTTCAGACGAGCGATCGGTTGAGGGCGCGGCGGGGCGCGCGAATAGCCCCGCCGCAAGCTGGAAACGAATTAGTTGCTGACCGGAGGAAGCTTGGAGGGATCTCCCGTGTTCAGGCACGTCGGATGGCCAAAGCCGCTCGCACTGACTCCGGTTCCGCCGTTCGGATTGGCCGTGATGTCGAAGATGATGTTGTCGGGATGGGTGGTGTCCTTGTTGAACAATCCGGCCGGACCGGGAATTGCGGTACCCAGACGATCCAGCCCGAGAATGTTGCGCACGCGCCACGCGATGAAATGGTCCGCGCAGGAAGTGTCGCCGCTGACGCCGAGCCCGCCTACCAACACGTGGCCCGCCGCATAGAGCCCCAACCCTCCGCCGAAAACGTTGATTCCGCCCACGCGGTTTCCGACCATCGGGTCCTGTTGCGTGCCGAAGTATTGATACTGCGATGCATATGCGACCGTGGTGTCCACCGGATTGCTCGCCTGCAATCCGTAGAGGCTTCCGCCCGGTTGAGTAGCTGAGTAAAGATTCGCGGTCGAAAGAGACAGGGCCAGCCCCGATCCGTTGCTGACCGCGGAGGCGTCCAGGCTGAAATCGTTCGCGGTGCTGGCCTTTTGCGCCGAGATGGCGCGGCTGCCCAACCACTGCGATCCGACGGCCGATCCCGAGAACACAACCGCGCACACGATTCCGGAGCGGTCGACGATGGTGCCCCACATGTGGTTGTTCAGACCGCTGGTCTCCGCGGCTACGGCTTGCGCCAGCGCGGCCTGAAAAACTTGATACGACGGAAGCGCGGCGCAACCGGTATCGGTACCGTTGTCAAAGTTGTTGGGTCCGGCCGCGACAGCGGTGACGGCGCAAAGCGCGAATCCCGCCCCTAGAGACACAAATCGAGTGAAGCCTTTCTGCATTTCCTTTTCCTCCTAAAGTAGATGCAAGCAAGATCCAAGGACGCTCAGGATCGTTGCCGCTTCATCAGTATATTCGGGTGGGCAGGCACGGTACAATGATGCGGTGCTCAAAGGGACAGCAAGGCATGAGTGACAATAAGCCTGCAGGACCCGCGGAACAGCATGCCCCTAGCGCGCCGCGCGGCTCCGGCGAGCCCTGTCTGGTGATCGGCACGCCGTGCTACGGAAGGCTGGTCACCGATCTTTACGTGCGATCGATACTTCAGCTTCAGAGCGCATGTTTTCACCGCAAGGTCAAGCTTCAAGTCAGACTGGCCGGCGGCGACGCATTAATCACGCGAGCACGCCAAAATATCGTTGCCGCGTTTCTCGCCGATCCTGGCGCAACACATTTGCTCTTCATCGACGCGGATATCGGCTTCGAGCCCGACCAGGTGTTCCGGCTCCTGGATTTCGACGCGGACGTTTCGTCGGCGATTTACCCTTTGAAGCGCGTCGACTGGGCCAAGGTCGCGGCAATCGCGGAGCAGAAGCAAGTTCCCCTTGAATCGGGAAGCCTCATCTATACGGTACAGTTTGCCAACGAGAGCAAGATCGAAGTCCGCAACGGGTTCGCGCGGGTTGAATTCGCTGGAACCGGGTTCTTCATGATTCGGCGGCCGGCGCTTCTGGCCATGATCGAGCGGTATCCGGAGCTTCGATACGCGCACGACCACAAGCCGGACGACCGGCTCGGCGGAAGCCAGTGGCGGTACGCCCTGTTCAACTGCATGATCGACGAGAACACCGGGACGTACTTATCCGAGGATTTTGCGTTTTGCAAACGCTGGCAGGACATGGGCGGCGAGATTTGGGCGGATCTGCAAAGCAAGCTTACGCACGTGGGTCCGGTGAACTTCGTGGGGGATTTTACGACTCAGGTGTCGGTGACGCCGGTGGAAGAACCCCGCGAGGCGTGACCGGCGGCGCCGGCCGGGTTTAGGATGGAACGTGATCGACGGTAACCGGAAACCAACTCTAGCGGAAGATCCCAAACACGGTTTTTCTTCCGACGCTCCGCGCAACAGCGGCATCATCTTGATCGGGCCTCACGCGCACACGGGAGACCGCACGGTGGTCATTACCGGGCTGCCGCGCGGAGGGACGACCATGGCGGCCCAATGCCTGGCGCTGATGGGCGTGCCGATGGGCGTGAAGCTACCGCCGCCGCGCCACAACTTCGAGGACAAGGCGTTTCAGGCTCTGTTGCAGATGGAGGAGCCTGGCCCGATCGATATGCCGCGTTTGCGGGATCTCATCAAGAGCCGCAACGACGCGCATCCGGTTTGGGGATTCAAGTTGCCGATGGCGATCAACTCGCTGCCGGTTCTGGACCGGGAGCTTCGCAACCCGCGGTATATTCTGGTGTTCCGCGACGTTGTTGCGGTTGGCTCCCGTGAAGTGATGTCCGCCGGCATCGAGGCGTTGTTCGCGATGCGCCGCGGACTGGCTCTGCAAGCAAGGATGCTGAAGTTCGCCGAGACCTCGAATTCGCCATGCATGCTGATGTCCTATGAGAAGGCTCTGCACGCGCCCGCGACCGTTGTGGATCAGATGGCGAGCTGGTGCGGGTTAACGCCGACCGAGCAGCAGCGCGAGCAGGCATGCTCAATCGTCCGCGCGGACGACCCGATTTACGTGTCCCGCGAAGATCTCACGGAAACTCAACCGTGGCCTTAGCTTCGCGCTGCTGGCCGCCGGCGAGGGTTCGATCGAGAAGATTCAACATCGAGGGAACTTCCAGCGGCTTGGTCATGTAGGACTCCGCTCCGGCGGCGAGCAATTGCTCGATGTGCCCCGGCGTTGCGTCGGCGCTGACGACCACCACGGGGATCGTCTTGGTTTCCGCGTCCCGGCGCAGATGTTGGAGGATTTCCGCGCCGGGTATGTCGGGCAGATGCAGGTCCAGCAGAATCAGGTCCGGCCGGTGCGCCTTGGCGAGATCCAATCCCATCTGCCCGTGCCCTGCCGCCAGTAGCTTCACGTCCTTTCGGAGACCGACGATTCGCTCCATTAGCGCGAGATTGGACGGGTTGTCTTCGATGTACAGGACAACGCACTTTTGATCCGGCACGGAAACGATTTCCGGGACGCCAGTCAATTCGAGATCTTCCCACGCGCCCTCCGGACGCTCCGCCGAAAGAAGATCGATCCAGAAGATGCTGCCTCCGCCGGGGTTGGGCGCGACTCCGATAGCGCCCTGCATCGCTTCCACCAGGCCTTTGCTGAGCGCGAGCCCTAGGCCGGTTCCTTCGACCGCCAGCGATTCGCCCGCCAGACGCTCGAATGGACGGAACAGCTTCTCGCGATCCGCGGCGGAAACTCCCAGCCCGGTATCGGCAATCGTGATCCGCAGCATTCCGTTTTCCCGGGCCGCGCACGCAACGTCCAGCCGCCCGCCTTCCACGTTGTATTTGATACCGTTGCCTAGCAAATTGAGCAGCACCTGGCGAAGCCGCTGCCGGTCGGCCCGTACATAGAAATGTTCACCCAGGAACTCGCCGACGGTGATGGAGCGCTTCTGCGCCAGCGGTCGAATCAGGTCGAGCGCATCCTGCATCACTTCGGAAAGCAGTACCGGCTCGAGCGACAACGACATGCGGCCCGATTCGATCCGAGCGACGTCCAGCACCTCGTTGATCAGCGTCAACAGGTGCTGACCGCCCTTCATGATCTGCTCCACGGACGAGAGTTCGTCCTCTTGCAGAGGTCCCATCTCCAGAACTTGGGCGAAGCCAAGGATCGAATTCAGAGGAGTGCGCAGCTCATGACTCATGCGCGAGAGAAAGTCGCTCTTGGCGCGATTGGCGCGTTCGGCTTCCTCCTTGGCGCGGCGCAGCAGCTCTTCAGACTGCTTGGCCGCGCTAATATCGCGAACCACCACGACGCCGCCTTTCGCTTCGCCTTGGTCGCCTCTTAATGGACGCACGTTGACACTGACGTACATTCCGTCCGGACGGTCGGTATTGCGAATATACATCTCAATGCCGTCGATCGTTTCGCCGCGCATCGCCCTGGAAAGCGGAAGCTCATCGGCCGGATACAACGTCTCCGTGCCCGGCCGGAAGATGCCGAAGCGTTCGCTGCGCTGGGTTTCAGGCGTACTGGCCAGCTCCGCGCCGACCATGGCCTGGGCGGCCGGATTGAGAAGCATGGTCTTGCCGTTCTCGTCGGTGGCCATGACGCCGTCGCCCATGCTGTCTAGAATCGATTGGAGCAGTTTGGTCTGCTGGCGGAAGGCCGCTTCGGAAACTCTAAGCGCCTTCTGCTGTTCAGCAAGCTGTTCCGCGGCCTTCTTGCGCCGAATCGTCTCGCGGGAGTGGTTCGCTGCTTCAAAGACCGTTACCCTCAGTTGCGCGGGATCCCAAGGCTTCGCGACATAGGTGTGGATTTGGCCGTGATTGACCGCCCGGATTAACGCATCGATGTCGGTGTAGCCGGTGACCAGGATACGCGTGGCGTCCGATAACTCCTGCGCCTTAGCCAGGAATTCGTCGCCCGGCAGACCGGGCATCCTTTGGTCCGCGAGGATCACGGCGAACTGAGCGTGGCGCAGCAGATCCAGAGCTTCCACGGGGCTCACGCTGGGTACGACTTTGAAGCCCTCATCGAGCAGCATGCACAGCGACTCAACGATTTTCTGCTCGTCGTCCACAATTAATACGGGTGGTCTTTGATCTACTTCAGTCATGCTTCCGCCTGTAATTCCAGAGGAATTGTCAGCACAAATTCGGTGCCCCGATTCGGCTCACTGGAAAATTCGATCGATCCGCGGTGAGCCTTCATGATTCCGTAGGAGATCGAAAGACCGAGGCCGGTGCCCGACCCGACGGGCTTGGTCGTAAAGAAGGGCTCGAACACCCTGGATCGGATCGCTTCAGGAATGCCCTTGCCGGTGTCACGAACCGAAATGAGGAAGTTGCCGTTCTGCTGTTGGGTCATGACGGTTACTTTCCCAGGTCCTTCGATCGAATCAATCGCGTTGGCGATCACGTTCATCAGCACTTGGTTAAGCTCTCCCGGAAAACATCCGAGCTTCTCGG
>JASHRP010000300.1 GCA_030037375.1 Bryobacteraceae bacterium
TGCCGGGATGCGAGAGCCTCGAGTTGATCGGACCGGGCGAGTATCGCATGAAGATGAAAATGGTTCTGGCGAGCCTTTCGGGAGCGTTCGAAGGAAAGGTTCGCATCACGGATCAGCAGCCCCCTACCAGTTTCAAGTTGGCCGTGGAAGGTACCGGCAAGATCGGGTTTATGAAGGGCGAGGGGCTGCTCAAGCTAGCTCCGTCGCCCGGCGGGACCGACGTCGCTTATGACGGCGATGTACAGGTCGGTGGGACGCTCGCCGCCGTCGGGCAGCGCATGATCGATGTCACCGCGAAGCTGATGATCAAGAAATTCTTCGAGAAGCTGGCGGCTTAGTTGTCGGTCCGAGAAGGATAGAATACTCAAGTACGTGCTCGAACCCGCGCTAAGTGGTCCGGCTCTCATTCACGACATCGATCAAACGCTTACCGTCACTCCGACACTGTGGTGGCTGGGGCACAGCGGATTCGTAATCCGCTTCGCCAATATCACCTTCTACGTAGATCCAAGCCT
The DNA here is from genome assembly GCA_030037375.1 of Bryobacteraceae bacterium. GTDB lineage: Bacteria > Acidobacteriota > Terriglobia > Bryobacterales > Bryobacteraceae > Palsa-187. The sequence goes on from JASHRP010000300.1 coordinate 516, forward strand.
TACGACTCCGCCGGATCGAGTACGCTGCTCCGAGCCGCCGCTTGAACCAGAGTTAGTCCATCACGCCGACATGGTCCTTGTGACGCACGCGCATTCCGGGCACTTGGATACCAAGACGCTCGTGCCGATTATTAAGGCTTCGCCGCGCGCCAAAGTGGTCCTTCCGCGCAGCGCAGAGGAGTATGCGCACCGCGGCGGTATACCCAACGACCGCACCGTTCCCACGGACGCAGGCCTGCGCATCGAGTATTTCAAAGAGAATCTATACGCGCGCGTTTACGCGGTCCCGTCGGCCCACCCGCAATTGGATTGGACTTCGAAGGGCGGCCATCCTTACCTTGGTTACCTAATCCGTTTTGGCAAGTGGACGATTTATCACGCCGGCGATTGTGCCATGTATTCGGATTTGGCTCCGCGTTTGAAGCCCTTCAACGTCAACGTCGCTTTGCTGCCAATTGGCCGCGGAAATATGTCCGTGGGCGAAGTGGCGCAGCTTGCTTCCGACATAGGGGCCCGTTGGATTGCGCCCATGCACTATGGCGCTTTCAATGGCGACGCAGATGATGACCAAAGCAGCTTCGTGACGCACATGTTGGGCCATCATCCCGACCAGCGTTTCCATGTGTTCCGTTGCGGCGAGAAGTGGACTGTGCCGGAGGAGTAACCGAACTCGCCGACAGCGTCGATGTCATGGATAGGACCGTAGCGGAACTGCTTGGCATATCCAACGGAGCTGCCGGAGTGCAGGGCGGAAAAGGGAGCACACGCCCGCACGGTAGCGACGTCCATTTGTGACTTGGAGTCCTGCGCCATCTAATGCGCGAGAAGACCAGGGCACGGCCAACTATCGAATGGTTTTTTGCAGCTTAGCTGTGCCGTGTGCGCTGTTAGAAATGACCGGCTGAGAGACGGAGGAGGGGCTTCCGGGGCGAATCCAACCCGCATCGAGGAGCGCAGGGAGACGTTCGGCAGGTGCGAGATCGAGTTGAGGCAGAGACCTACCGAGGCTCTGGGTAGAACCGGGAAAGGGAGCGAGAAGGGTGCAGGCGGCGAGCAGCGCGCGGCACCGCATCAGCTTTTGTTTGCGGACTCGATTGGCGAGGAAGCCGAAGTGGCGGATGCGGACCAAGCCGGAAGGCAGCACATGGAGCATAAAACGCCGGATGAACTCGACTGCATCCAGAGTCAGGGTCTTGGTCCGGGAGCGATCCGCGTAGTCTTTCCAGTCAAAGCCCCCCTTCAATCGTCCGCGTGCACGCCCATTGCCGTTTTCCGCAGACAGCCCGCCCAAATATTCCGTGAAAGAATGGCGGAAACCGAAATCAAAACACGTCTGCGCGCGCGATTTAGCCCGCGATTCCTCGCGCCGGACCGCGGCCCCGGGAGCGACGCGCGGAAAAATCGCTACGCGGATGTCCGTCTAGGAGCGTCCTAGAGCCTTCGCCGAAACGGTGACATCATCAAGTAGAACAAGAACAAGCGAACGCGCGACGCTACACATGAAGCGAACCCGCGTAAGCAGTCCCGCATTCTCGACGCTCGGCTTTATGCGCTCTGGCGGCAGCCGTCGAGGTGAAATGCCGCAGCCTTCGCGCGAAAGCACGCAATCGGAAAAGATCATTGGCGGAAGAACTCACCCCATAAGCCCTCGACAGCCGACAAGTGGGCAATAACGTGCCAGTGGCCATGGCGGAGATGGTTTGGTCGCCAATTACGAAGAATCTGGCCGCGTGGCGGACACCGCCCAATCTCGCCGATTTAGAACGAACCCGCGCCACGTTCTGCTGGGATGAGGTGCGGCGCGAGTTGATCGGACCGGCTGGCTCCTACAACATCGGCAAATTGGCGGTGGATCGGCAGGCGGCAGGTTTCTTGCGCGACCAGATCGCGATTCGTTGGCTGGGTCGGGATGGGCTGGTGCAAGATATGAGCTATGCGAAGTTGCGCGAGCAAACCAATCGCTTCGCCAACGTGCTGCGGGAGCTCGGCGTGGGCCGGCAGGATCGAGTGTTCGCGTTGGCAGGGCGGATCCCGGCATTGTACACGGCGGCTCTAGGTACGCTCAAGAACACTAGCGTTTTTTGTCCGTTATTTTCGGCTTTTGGGCCGGAGCCGGTCCAGCAGCGCTTGCAGCGGGGCAACGCGAAAGTGCTGGTCACTACCGAAAGGCTGTACCATCGCACGGTGGCGGCCTTGAGCGGGCAGTTACCCGAGCTGCGGCACGTTCTGATCGCCGATGCGCGTGAGCACCTCGATGCGAACGTGTGGGCCTTGGAGCCGTTGCTCGCCGCAGCCTCGCCCGAGTTTGAGGTTCCCCCTACCGGTCCCGAAGATATGGCCCTGCTGCATTTCACGAGCGGAACCACCGGCATGCCCAAGGGGGCGATTCACGTCCATAACGCCGCCTTGATGCACTACATTACCGGCAAATATGTTTTGGATCTCCGCCCGGGCGACGTTTTCTGGTGCACCGCGGATCCGGGATGGGTGACGGGGACCTCGTATGGGATCATCGCACCGTTGCTGCACGGCGCGACGAATCTCATCGACGAAGGCGATTTCGATGCCGAGCGTTGGTACGGCATCCTCGACAAGCACAGGGTGACGGTCTGGTACACGGCGCCGACCGCGGTCCGCATGCTGATGCGAGTGCCGGGCTCGCCACGCAGCCGCTATAACCTGGACAGCGTTCGTCTGATCGCCAGCGTGGGTGAGCCCTTGAATCCTTCGGCGGTGGTATGGGGACAGGAAGCGCTCGGCCTGCCGATTCATGACAACTGGTGGCAGACGGAGACGGGCGGAATCATGATCGCGAACCTACCTTCTCTGGAGATCCGGCCGGGGTCGATGGGAAAGCCTTTGCCGGGTGTTGAGGCGGCGATTGTAAGGCGCGCGGAACAAGCGGTCCAGGTGGTTGAACAACCGGATGAAGAGGGCGAACTCGCGCTGAAGCCCGGATGGCCTTCCATGTTCCGCGGCTATCTGCATGAGCCCGAACGCTACGCAAAATGCTTTGTCAAGGATGCTTCCGGGCGCGAGTGGTACCTCACTGGTGATCTTGCGCGCCGCGATGCCGGCGGCTACTTCACTTTTGTCGGCCGCGCTGACGACATCATCAAGACCGCCGGTCACATGGTGGGGCCGTTTGAAGTCGAAAGTGCGCTGATGGAGCATCCCGCCGTTGCTGAGGCGGGCGTGATCGGCAAGCCCGATCCCACCATCGGTGAAATCGTCAAGGCTTTTGTCGCGCTGCGGGCTGGCTACAAACCCAGCGAGGATCTGCGGCTGGAACTGATCGGATTCGCGCGCAAGAGGCTCGGCGCGGTGATTGCGCCCAAGGAGATCGATTTCCGTACGCAGATTCCACGCACCCGCAGCGGCAAGATCATGCGCCGATTGCTCAAGGCTCGCGAGCTGGGACTGCCCGAAGGCGATCTCTCCACGCTGGAGGCGGGCGGATGAATGATGCCACGCATTGCCTGGGATTGCTGCGCCAAATGATCATGATCCGGCGCTTCGAAGAGAAGTGCGCTGAACTGTACACGCAGGAAAAAATTCGCGGCTTCATGCACCTGTACAACGGTGAGGAGGCGGTCGCAGTCGGGGCGATGCAGGTGCTGCGGGCGGAAGATGCGATCGTGGCGACCTATCGCGAACACGGCCATGCGCTGGCGCGAGGGATGTCCGCCAGTTCGATCATGGCGGAGATGTTCGGCAAGCAGGAGGGTTGCAGCCGGGGTCGCGGAGGATCGATGCATCTGTTCGACAAAGCCCTGCGGTTCTACGGCGGCAATGCAGTCGTCGGAGGCGGAATGCCGGTTGCGCTCGGTCTGGCGCTCGCGGATAAGATGCGCAACCAGCAGCGGGTCACTTGCTGCTTCTTCGGAGACGGTGCGGCGGCCGAAGGCGAATTCCACGAGTGCCTCAACCTCGCCGCTTTGTGGAAGCTTCCGGTTTTGCTGATTTGCGAAAACAATCGCTACGCGATGGGCACGCGCCTGGATTATTCGCACGCGGTGACGGATCTCGCGAAGAGAGCTGGCGCGTACGGGATGCCCGCTGTGGCCGTGGACGGAATGGACGTGCTCGCGGTCGAGGCCGCGGCCATACCGGCGGCGGAGGCGGTTCGCTTCGGCCAGGGTCCGCAGTTTCTCGAGTGCCGGACCTACCGTTTTCGCGCGCATTCGATGTATGATCCTGAGCTCTATCGCGACAAAGCGGAAGTCGAGGAGTGGAAGAAGCGCGATCCGATTCCCGCCCTGATTCGCCGCCTTCAAGAAGACGGAACCAAAGTGGGCCTCGAACAGATCGAGCGCGCAATCGCTCAAGAAATCGACCAAGCGATCGCGTTCGCGGAGGCGGGCACATTGGAGCCAGTCGAGGATCTGACGCGTTTCGTCTATTCGGAGCCGGCGCTGTGACCTATCGTGACGCAGTCCGTGAGGCCATCCGCAAGGCGTTGCGGGCCGACGATCGCGTGTTCCTCATGGGCGAGGACGTCGGCCGTTACGGAGGCTGCTACGCGGTCACGAAAGGGCTGCTGGCGGAGTTCGGACCGGAACGGATTCGCGACGCCCCTCTTTCCGAATCCGCCTTCACCGGTGCCGGTATCGGCGCCGCGCTGGCAGGCATGCGGCCGATTGTCGAGATCATGACTGTGAATTTCAGCCTGCTGGCCCTGGACCAGATTCTGAATAACGCGGGGACGTTGCTGCACATGTCGGGAGGCCAGTTTAGCGTGCCCCTGGTGATCCGGATGGCGACGGGCGGAGGGCGCCAGCTTGCAGCGCAGCACTCGCACAGTCTGGAAGGCTGGTATGCGCACATTCCCGGCATCAAGGTGCTGGCGCCGGCTGCGATCGAAGATGCGCACGGGATGCTGCTCACGGCCCTGGCAGACCCCGACCCGGTGCTGATTTTCGAGAATGCCCTGCTATATAACATGGAAGGGGATTTGGCCGCTGGTGCGGGAGCAGTAGAGATCGAACATGCCCGCATTCGCCGCTCCGGTCGCGATATTTCCGTGATCACCTACGGCATGAGCGTGTGGAAATCGCTAGAGGCTGCCAAAGCGCTGGCTGAGCGAGGAGTCGACGTGGAAGTGGTGGATCTGCGCACCCTCCGGCCGCTGGACGATCGCACGCTGGTCGAGAGCGTTGCGCGCACGCATCGCGCATTGATCGTGGACGAGGGCTGGCGGAGCGGAGGGATCTCCGCGGAGGTCAGCGCGCGCCTGATGGAGCAGGCGTTCTACGACCTCGACGCGCCGGTCGAAAGGCTGTGCGGCGCCGAGGTCCCGATGCCCTACGCGGCGCACATGGAAAGAGCTTCGATCCCGCAAGCCGCGACCATCGCCGCGGCGGTGGAGGGGATGGTTCGATCACATGGGTGAGTTCCGGATGCCGAGCCTGGGCGCTGACATGACCGCAGGCACGCTGGTGCAGTGGCATGTCAAACCCGGCGATCCGATCAAGCGCGGCGACATTATCGCCGTAGTGGGCACGGAGAAAGCGGATATCGAAGTGGAGGTCTACGAAACCGGCACGGTCGAGAAGTTGATCGCCAGTCCCGGCGACAAGCTACCGGTGGGCACGCCTCTGGCCTTTATTCGTGTTGCGGGGGAAGTTGCGGCGCCCGTGCCTCCGCCCGCGACCGTAGAAGTGGCGGAGAAACCACTACGCCGTGTCCGGGCCTCCCCCATGGCGCGCAAGCTGGCGCGGGAATTAGGCGTCGATCTCGAAAAGATTCAAGGCACCGGCCCCGGCGGCGCGATCGAGCAACGCGATGTCGAACGAGCGACCCAGGCGGCCAGAGTCCCGCCGCCAGCGGCCATTCCTTCGGCCGAGGCTGCCGCGGGCGGCATGCGCCACGCTATCGCGTTGGCGATGGCGCGGTCCAATCGCGAAATCCCGCACTATTACCTCTCGACGCAGATCGACATGACCAAGGCGCTGGCCTGGCTGGCGCAGTTCAACCAGAAGCTCAGCATGGAGGATCGCGTATTGCCGGCGGCACTGCTGCTGAGAGCGGTCGCGAGCGCGCTCGAGCACACGCCCGAGCTGAATGGTTTCTACTCTGGGGACCGGCTCAACATTTCGAAGCCGATCCACCTGGGAGTAGCGATTTCACTGCGGCAAGGCGGATTGATGATTCCAGCCATCCTTTCGGCGGATCAGAAATCCATCGTGGAGATGATGGCCGCGCTGCGCGACCTGATCACGCGGGCGCGCTCCGGACGGCTGCGCAGCTCGGAGATCACCGAAGGTACGATCACCGTGACCAATCTCGGCGACCTGGGAGTTGAAACGGTATTCGGGGTAATCTACCCGCCGCAGGTAGCGCTGGTCGGTTTTGGCAAGGTCGCGGAGCGTCCCTGGGCCGATCAAGGCATGTTGGGCGTGCGGCCAACGATAACGGCAACGCTGGCGGCGGATCATCGCGCGACGGACGGCCACCGCGGCGCGCAATTCCTGGAGGCGCTGGATCGCGTGCTTCAGGAGCCAGAGAAGCTATGACCGAAGAAGACGTCCGGAAGGCGATCAGCGAGGCACTTCGAAAGATTGCGCCGGAAGCTGATCTCGCAAGCGTCCGGCCGGATCAGAATTTGCGCGAAGCCCTGGATATCGACTCGTTCGATTTCCTGAACTTCCTCATCGGGCTGCATCAGCGCTTGGGCGTCGAGATTCCGGAAGCAGATTACGGAAAGCTGGCTACGTTAGCGAATCTGATCTCGTATCTTCTTGCAGCCAAGCGCCAGTAGATTCTTCGAAGGGGCGGAGGCGCATCCGAGGTGGACATCCTCTTTCCCCTCCTGTCCCGCTTGGCAACCTGTCCCGGTCGGGCCGGAAGCGGCGGAGGCAGATCGGCATGGAGTGAGACTGGCTTCTCATCCAGACAAACCACCGGCGCAGCGGCCGTGTAAGGCTTCTCATAAACCGCCAGTACGTCTTCCATCTTGAGGAGGTACTCGGCGTCGAGATCGGCGATGCACCACATTTTTTTCCCGCCACGGCTTGAGGTCGTGGCTGCTCAACAGAACCCGGATCGTTTCTCGGCCCACCTGGGGGACCAGTTTCCGATTCACCGCCTCCTCGGCGATCAGCCGCACCGTCCAACGCGCTTGCCCTTCGGGCGGCTGGCTGCACACCATGGCGATAATCCGCTGTTTGTCCGAAGCCTCCAGCAGTTCCTTTGAACCTCGCCCTTGTCGCTCATACAGCGCGCCATCGAGACCGTTCGTCCGGTAGCGATGCGCAATCCGCCGCACTGCTTGAGGCGACAGGTGGACGATCCGGGCCACCGCTGGCGCCGTCTGGCCCGTAGTAAGCTGTTCCAGGGCGATGGCCCGGAGCACCACCCGAACTTGCTGTATCCCGGCCGTCAGAATCTTCCCGATCGCCTTCTGATCCTCGGGGGACACCTGAAACTCGATGGGGCGTCGTGACATGCCCCAGTATAGGCCAAAGCATTCTCCAATGGAAATGCTTTATGGAATCTATTTATGCGGTCAGAGACCTAGGCTAGTCGGTGAGGCCGACTGGCGCGGAAGGGGCGGCAGTCTGATCGCGGTTTCCCGGCGTCTTTGGCGCACCGACGGCCATCCTGGAACTATTAGTGCAGCTTTGAGGTTGGAGTGCCGCCACTGGCGCGCGGGCCATTCTGTCGGTAACAGCCTCTCTCATTGACGAAACGATCTTGTCGCGAAGGGGACTTGTCGCCAGGAATCCGGGAGTAACAGGCGCGATCCGGCATGCGCAGTCAGGCCCCGGCCGTCCGAGTAGCCGACGACTCGCTCAGAGCGGCAGGCACGCCCCCACGCGGGACCCAGCCCATCTTCATGGAACGGTGTTCACAGAAGTCGCCGGTTCCAGGGCTAGGTCGTGATACGACGAAGCGACAAGAGGGTGGCGCGACTGCACTTAACGCGTACGATAAGAACCTACCTGTGCGGTCGTCGTAAGCGCGTGATGCAGTTCCACACGGACTGGCCTATCCTAACGGGCTAGATCCGTTGACGCCCACAGCCGTCGCCTGGCAGGATGCGAGTGCAGAAATAAGGCGAGGGAGCGCATGAACTCCGGATCGGGCATTGGCCCGCCGGACACGGCTGGCAACAACTCGACCGCTGAGGTCTGCGGGGCCGCCGCATGTGGAACCGCGCCCGCCGTCGCTGTAAGCAAGCGATCCGGGTGAACCTTCGCAAGATACGCGATCACTTCGCTGCCGTCCCCATAACCCGCAACGTGCGCCCTCGGGATGCGGAGTAGATCGAGTAGCCGGATCACGTCTTCCCCGGCGGCGGCGACGTCTCGCCCGGAATCGGGAGTTCGGTGATCCAGGATCAGAGTGTGGTATGGCAACGTGAACCCGCCCGCATTGATCCAATCCTCGACCGTGCCGCCTAGGGCAGGGACCAGCACCAGGGGCTCCCCGGCTCCCTTCTCTACATAGCGGATCTGCGCTCCATTCGATTCGAAAAACTGACACAGGTAATCGCTATTGGATGCGGCTTCGGACTTCGCCTGCATCACCGAGGCAGCCAAGGCGCCCAGGATAGCGACGCCGGTTGCTCTTAGTGTGAAACGCATGTAGGGGTTCATTGTTCGTCTCCTTTGAAGTTGCGGCTTTCGAGGAGCAGAATAACCGGAGCAAGGGCCGTAAGGCGTGAAATCGCCGTGGAGAAATCGTAGGTTCGGGCAACCCGCTGGTAAAACTACGGTAATAAACGGTGACCGTTGAGCGAGGCTTTACCAAGCCCCCACCGCGCGCTCACCGGAATTTTACGGCAGCCCCTGGAAAGAAGACGTATACTGTCGAGGAAACTTAAGGCGGTTAAAGTACGCCGCGCGATAAGGAGAAAACCGTGGCCTCAGTTCTGACTCAGCCTGTAAACAGCACCATTCCGATTCCGGCGACCAAGCTCCTGATCGACAATCGCTGGGTTGATAGCGCATCCAGCAAGACGTTCCCAACCATCAATCCCTCGACTGGCGAAGAGATCTGCCAGATCGCGGAAGCTGATGCTGCC
>JASHRP010000301.1 GCA_030037375.1 Bryobacteraceae bacterium
CTCAATTGATCGCGAATTGACACCTTTCCGGCGTGGCCGATAGACTGAAGACATAGGATGCTTCTCGCTAGAGAGTTGATCGCCTACATCTCGCGCCAAATCGTAAAGCAATTGAGCCCGCAGTGGATCGAGACGACCGATCCGCAGGTAGCCGCGAACCTGATCGAAACAGTCATCGAAGAGGATCTGGCAGTTGAGGATAACCTCAATGAGGAGGTCCGCGAGCTGCTGAGCCAGTACGGCGAGTACATGCGCCGGGAAGGCGTCAGCTATCAGGAAATGTTCCGCAAGGTGAAGAACAATCTGATAACGCAACGCAAGGTGATTCGCGCCTCCGGCCGCGATTCGGGCGATTCCATGAAGCTTTCGCGCGACAAAGTCAACGATATCTCACACAAGATCGTGACTGCGGTGCGCAAGAGCCGCGATTTTCGCCTCAAGCGCGATCCCAACGACGTGCGCCTGCAACTGGTTAAGGTGATTACGGAGCTGCTTCACGCCGAGGACAAAGTCGACCGCGCCGCCCGAACCAAGATCCGCACCCAGAAACGCGACATCGCCGAGGGCACCGAAGAGTGGGATCTCCTGCATAGGCGATATTACGCGGAAGAACTGAAGAAGCTCGGGATAGACTTGGCGAGCTAGGGTGCCTCTAAGTCGCTGCAGGGCGGAGCCGGCGGCTTGGTTTGCATCGGATCATTAACCTGCGGGATTCCTGCCGAGATCGCATCCGTTGCTTCCGGCGCTTTCATTTGGATCAGCGGCACCGCGCACGTTTTCGCCGTCAGACGGTATGTTGGACGAGGTTCGCCCTCTTGCGCCGAGGAAAGGTTCAAGTTCAGCGGCGGCTTTGGCGCAGAAACCGAAGGCTTCGGCGCCAGCGGTCCATAAAACTTGCCGGCGGAAGGAGTCTGCGGCTCTTGCGCCGCCGCGATTCCCGTAAGGGCCAAAAACGCCACCACCCCAAGCAAGGTCCGCATACTAACGCGATGCTACTTCAAATCCGCGATCGCGGCAAGCCCCGCGGCGGCGACTGTGTGGCGTGAGGCCTTCCCTACATCGGATTAATCCGTAATGGTCGGACAAGCCCGCCCGATCTCCAAGAATCGCGGTGACGGCCCCATTGAAGGTTGCATCCTAATCGATAAAAACAGTTGCGCTCCAAGGCATCTGGCCCGACAATGAGACAGCTCGTAAGAGATCTCCCAAAAAAGCTTCGAGAAAGGAAATACCCATGGCCGGCCAAGCAGCAGCGCCTGGAATCACTATCGATGTCATTAACGATCTGGAGTCCGCAAGCGATCTGAAGAGCTTTATTTCGTCGAATAGCAATCTTCTATTGCAACTCGGGTCGGCCGTGGCCAAGTATATCGGCCAGCCGGTATCCGCCGCCATTGGACAATTTTCCGCATCCTTGTCGCTGACAGCAGCGCCGAAATGGACTGCAGGGCCGGTTACATTTTCGTTGACGCCAACCGCGACTTGTACGATCACCGTCGCGGCCAAGGGTGAAGATTTTGAGGCGGCCATGGACATCTCGGACTCCACTAAGACGACGAATGTTCAACTTGCGCCAGCCGCCGGGATGACATATGTAAATATCGACCTGGATTTCGATTTGACTGGGAGCGCGTCCGGAAGCGGCACCGCTTATGGAATGAGCATTTCCGGGAAGGCATCCGGGTCTGCCGTTACCACTCTCAGTTTCTGCCAGCCGGTACCGTCGTCTACCGAGACTCTTACCGCGATTAAGAACGCATTTTCCGACATCGTCTTTCCGACCTCAAGCGACGCAATGAGCCGCATGGTCCCGGGCAGTTCCTGCCGGATGACGTTCGACGGCAGCTTGAACTGGGAACTCGACCTGGACTACGGGCTGGGGGATTACAAGCTGTCAGCGCCCAGTACGGGGCTCGTTCAATTGAGCCAGAAGGCATTCCAGAATCTGACCCTGCCTACGGCGGAGGTCAAGGCGGGGATCAGCGTGGCGGTCAACTACGCTCACACCGACCACTTCGGCCTGATCGTCGAAAAGAAGGACGCCGGCAGCGCGCTCCTCTATCTCGTACGCGCCGCGACCAACGAATCTAGCGTGAACGCCGGAATCTCGGCTGCAATCACCACCACTCCCGTTTCAGCTACCGTGAACTCTACCCAACTTCAACAGGCCGTCCAGACGCTAACGGGAAGTTCCACTCTGGCCACGTCGGTGGTGAACGCAGTGACCCCGAAGGTTAACAGCCTGGAAGCGTCCGCGCTATCGAAGCTAAACAGTTGGATCAAGTCGGCAAACGGCACGGTTGGGTTGAGCCTCGCCCTTTCCAAGCAGACGAACCGGACAACACTTTTTAACTATTCGGTGGATCTCACGCGCCCAGCCATCGCCACGCAAAGCTGGGGTGGCTTGCTCGGCAGGAGCATCCAGGACGCGACGGATGTGGGCGGCTTTACTTTACTCTCGGGTTCTGGAATCTCAACGCAGTTCAAGTCGGCGGCGACGTTTCAGTTCCAATTCTTCAACTTCTACAAGTACACCAACACAACCGATTTCTTCAATAACTGCACTTCTGAGCTCGGGCCGGACGGCGCGATCCGGATCATCTACGACGTGGGAGCCGAAAACCTGATCACCTCGAATTCCTCTGGCAGTACGGTCCGCGTTCACTTCAGCGGGTCGGCAAACGAAGACCTGACGGGCGCCGTTAGCGGCGCCGAGATCGATTTGAACATCGAAATCTCGGAGCAAAACAACGCGAAGG
>JASHRP010000302.1 GCA_030037375.1 Bryobacteraceae bacterium
CTGCTGATTTGACCTCTCTAACGGCGATGGCCAACCAACAGGTTCAGCAGAACGATGGCCATTTTTCGGAGTGGCAACGCCGCTTTGCGGCCGGCTATCTCGGCGCAAACAATGCGGCTACGCAAGCGATTCAGATCAGAAACCTACAGAGTTACGATGCTCCGCCGCCGCTGTTTCGGAAGCCGTCCTCCTCGAACTAGGTTTGTGGAGGCCGTTTGCTCTTGGTCTTAGGTGGCCTGTCGGACAAATTCGTAGCGTTCAAGCGTTGCGGCGAAGGCAGACTCCGGCCCTTGGCGGAGAACCTTCCCGACACACTTGAGCCGGACCGAGTTGCGCGATCCCGGCGGTTTTGGAAATGTGATGACGTATTCTATCGGGTCGCCAATCGGGACCCGGTCCTTGGAGGTGAATAGCACACCTGAAGAGCTCACATTCTTCGTTTCCCCGGAGGTCTTGATATTCGTTCCGGAGTTCACGATTTGGAAGGGGAGCCGCAGATTGAAGCGTTGATTCTTTCGGTGTTCGGTCACGGCACTTTCGAATTTATAGCCTAAAAGAACTAAGGTCAATAGGTGAAGCATAGCCCAAAGCTCCTACTGTACTTAGGACTTTTGGGGAAAGGTTCTAGAGCCTTCCGCGTAGACCTAGGAGCGGCTGACTTCCGCTAAGCGTTGCTGCCTATGGGACAATGACTACTTGCTGGACCGCATTACCGTGCACGGGGCACGGCAAAACAACCTCAAGAACATCGACGTCGAGATTCCGCGCAACACCTTCACGGTGATCACGGGTCTGAGCGGCTCCGGTAAATCGTCCCTCGCGTTCGACACCATCTACGCGGAGGGTCAGCGCCGCTACGTTGAAACCCTGTCGCCCTACGCGCGCCAGTTCTTGGATCAGATGGAACGGCCGGAAGTGGATTCGATCGATGGCCTGAGTCCGGCCATTTCGATCGAGCAGAAAACCACCAGCCGCAGTCCGCGTTCCACCGTCGGTACGATCACCGAGATTTACGATTACCTCCGCGTGCTCTACGCGGCGATCGGCATTCCTCATTGCCCCAATTGCGGACACGAGATCTCGCGCCAGACCACGGATCAGATCGTCCGGCAGGTGATGGAACTGAGCCCGCAGGAACGGGTGATGATCCTGGCGCCGATTGTCCGAGGACGAAAGGGCGAATATAAGAAGGATCTGGAAAAGCTCGCTAAACAGGGGTTCGTGAGGGCGCGCATCGATGGCGTGCTGCGGGCGCTGGACGAGGAAATCACGCTCGACCGGCGCAAGAACCACACCATCGAGGTCGTGGTGGACCGGCTGCTGATCAAGCCGGAGATCGAAAAGCGACTGGAAGCTTCGGTGGCGACCGCCACGAAGCTCGCCGATGGATTGGTGACGGTGGCGGTGGTAAATGGGGAAGAGAAGCTCTATTCGCAGAAGCTCGCGTGTCCGGACTGCGGCGCGAGCATTCCGCAGCTCGAGCCGCGGTCCTTTTCCTTCAATAGTCCCTTCGGCGCATGTCCGACCTGCAACGGCCTTGGCAGCCGGTGGAGTTTCGATCCACTCAAAGTGATTGTCGATCCCTCGCGGCCGCTGCTGGACGGCGGCATCGGCCCGGGCGGCAGTTCCAGCTACATGATGCACAACCTGGGTTACCTGGCAGCCGCCCAAGGAATCGATCTGGATACTCCGTTCTCGCAACTATCGAAGCGCGAGCAGAGCATTATTCTGGAGGGCGCGGATAAGCGGCCCGGAATTCTCGGGATTCTCGACCGGATGTACAAGGAAGAGGTCGTCAGCGAAGCGTATCACGACTGGTTCATGCAGTACATGTCGCCATCGGTTTGTCCGGATTGCGGCGGCAAACGGCTCAAGCCGGCGAGCCTTGCCGTGAAGGTTCAAGGAATCACGATCAGCGAACTGACGGCGCTCGGGGTGGAGGCAGCGCTCAAGACGGTTCGGTCGTGGAAGCTTGCGCCACGGGAGGAGATCGTGGGCGGGCGCGCGGTGGAAGAGATCCGCCATAGGTTGGAGTTTCTGGTCGCCGTCGGCCTCGAATACTTGAGCCTGGAGAGGTCCGCGGCGACATTATCGGGCGGCGAAGCGCAGCGGATTCGGCTGGCGACGCAGATCGGATCGAGGCTGCGCGGCGTGTTGTACGTGCTCGACGAACCATCCATCGGGCTGCACGCCCGCGATAATGAACGGCTGCTGAATTCGCTCGCGCACCTGCGGGATTTGGGCAACACCGTACTGGTAGTGGAGCACGATGCGGACACAATCGAGCGCGCCGACTATGTGATCGATCTCGGACCGGGCGCGGGGAGATTGGGCGGGGAACTGGTGGCGCAAGGGACTCCTCGTGATATCGAGAAGACGCCGGGCTCGCTCACCGGACAGTATCTATCGGGAACCCGCGAAATCCCGCTGCCAGAGAGGCGGCGCGCGCCGGAACGCGGCAGCATTATCATCCGCGGCGCGAGCGCCCACAATCTCAAGAAGATCGACGTTGAGTTCCCGCTGGGCTTGTTCATTCTCGTGACGGGGGTTTCGGGAAGCGGTAAATCGACGCTGGTGAACGATATTCTGTATCGCGCGGCTTCGAAAGCCGTGTATGGGTCTCTGGCGGAGCCAGCCGCGCATGCGTCGATCAAAGGCCTGGAGCTGATCAATAAGGTGATCGAAATCGATCAATCGGCGATCGGCCGCACGCCGCGATCGAATCCGGCCACCTACACACAAACCTTCACGCCCATCCGGGATCTATTCGCGATGCTTCCCGAATCGCGGCAACGCGGCTACAAGGCCGGGAGGTTTAGCTTCAATGTCCGCGGTGGACGGTGCGAAGCGTGCCAAGGCGACGGATTGAAGCGCATCGAGATGAATTTTCTTCCCGATGTCTACGTCACCTGCGACGTCTGCCGGGGGCGGAGGTACAATCACGAAACGCTGCAGGTGAAGTATCGGGGCTATTCGATCGCGGATTTGCTGGAATCGACGGTCGAAGACGCGCTCGGCATCCTCGAGAACATTCCGCAGATCAAGATGAGGCTTGAGACCCTGGTGCGAGTAGGCTTGGG
>JASHRP010000303.1 GCA_030037375.1 Bryobacteraceae bacterium
TTCTGGGGGATCTACGCGGCCGGATTCGCAAGCCTCGCCACCGGCTTCGGAGCGCTGATTGTCGCTGTGAATCAGGTCGGCTCGCTGTTCTATGGAGGGATGCTAGGCGTTTTCATCCTCGCGTTCTATGTCAAGCGGGTAGGGGCAAGAGGGGCATTTATCGGGTTGCTGGCGGGCGAAGCCGCGATCTTCGCCGCGGCGGCGTTCACACACATCGCGTTCCTCTGGTACAACGTCATTGGATGCCTGGTGGTAATCGGCGTGGCGCTGGCGGTTCCGCGGGCTGGAGCTCCATCGTGGTTCTCTATGTAATATACTACATAGCCATGCCCGACACTCAGGATTCTCTCCAACTCGATCGAGCGCCTCTGGCCGGGTTCCTCACCGTTTTTGCGTCGGTAATCGCCGTGTTGATCGTTCGCGCGATCGCGGTTGCCGTGCTGCATCCCGACCCCCGATTCGAACCGCTCGCGATCGGCCCTCCGATCATGGACACCGTCATCGCCGCCACGATTGCCGTGCTGGTATTCCTCAAAGTCGCGGAATCCAGCTCGCGTCCGATAAGAACGTGGCGCAGAATTGCCGCGGCGGTACTCGTGCTTTCGTTCTGGCCCGATGTTGCCCTCGCGCAGGCGCACAGATTCGGAGGATGGCCCGAAGCATACGCGCTTATGGCGATGCACGTCGCGGTCTGCGCGCTGTGCGTCACAATGCTGCCGGCCTTGGTTAAGGCGAAAACTACGCTGTTAAATTAACGAGCGTTTCGTTGAGCGCGCCCTGGCGGTAACCCTCGAGATCGAGCGTCACGTAATGGAAGCCGAGCGGCTTGAAAATGGCCGTGAATTCGCGGGCCACTCGCGGATCCAGCGCGCGAGCAAGCTCCTCCGGCGCGATTTCGATGCGCACCAAGTCGCCATGGAAGCGGACGCGAAACTGCCGGAACCCGAGCGCGCGGATCTCTTCCTCGCCGCGCTCCACCGTTTTGACGTTCTGGATCGTCACCGGAGTCCCGTACGGGATCCGTGAGCTCAAGCAAGCTGACGCGGGACGGTCCCATGTTGCAAGCCCCGCGCGGCGCGATAGCTCCCGAATGTCGGCTTTGGTCAATCCGGCGTCGACCAGCGGAGCTTCGGCTTTATGAAGCTTCGCCGCTCGCTGGCCGGGGCGATAATCGCCAAGATCGTCCACGTTGACGCCATACACAACGTGCTCGACGCCGCGCTCCCGGGCCAACTCGCCGAGACGCGTGAACAGTTCGTCCTTGCAATGGAAGCAGCGGTCGCGATCGTTTTTGACGTAATCCGGATTTTCGAACTCGCGCGTGGCGATGTATTCGTGGCGTATGTTCCAGGCTCGCGCGAATTCCTCCGCGTCGCGTTTGTGAGATTCAGGAAGAGACGCGGAGTCGGCCGTGACGGCCAGCGCGCGATCTCCCAGAGCCTCACGGGCGGCCCATGCCAGATACGCGGAATCTGCGCCGCCGGAGTACGCCACGATCACGCTCTCCATGCGCGACAGCGCCTCGATCAAGCGCTGCTGCTTGGCTTCCATACTTTGAGGTTACAACGAGTAATGATGGTCGGGAGCCAACGCGATACGGCGTAGCTCCCCGCGGTCCAGCCAATGCACTTCGCAAGCCTCGCAGGTGTCGATGACCACGTTGCCCGGCCCGCCGTACGGATGCGTGTCCATGGTTTGGCGGCATTGCGGACAAGCGATGCGACGGTCCAGGCTCTTCGGATCGGGCGGCCGGCCGATGTAATCAGGCGCGCCCCGGCTGGCGCGCAGATCCTCGGTGAGCGGGGCCAGATCGCCCATCGGCACCAGCATTCCGCTGCAGGTTTCGCAATAGAACAGCCCATAGTCGAGCAGCCGGGCTTTGGCGAGCTTAACCCCGGCCAGCTTGACGACGCAGAGCGGACAATTCAAGTCCGAAGGGTCCAGAACCCGGACACCTTCGAAGTTCGCTTCCGGCGCCCATTCGCTGGAACAATAGGCGCACACCCAGCAGCCTCGGTCAGGGTTCAGCGCCATCGGCGCGCCGCAGTTTTCGCACTTCACATGCCGGTAATCGGCGGAAGGGTCTAGTTACCGTAGGTGCCGTGGGATCATACTTCAGCCGGTTGGCTCCTATTGCAGCGGCAGATCTTCCTGCCCGGTAACGATCTCGGTATCCGGAATCAGGCTCGCGGCAGCGACTTGATCGCCGGCCTCGACATTCACTAAGCGAACTCCCTGGGTTGAGCGGCCTGCCTGGCGAATCTCGCCGGAATCGATGCGGATGATCTGTCCTTGCTTGGTGACGATCATCAGCTCGCTGTCCTCCTTGACCGAAAGTATCCCGACCACCTTGCCGATCCTCGGCGTGGTCTTCATATTGATCACGCCCTTTCGGCCGCGCGCGGTCAGGCGATAATCTTCGAGCGGCGTGCGCTTGCCATAGCCGTTTTCGGAGATGGAAAGAATCAATCCCTCCTTGCCGACAACTTCCACACCCACCAGGTAATCGCCTTCGTCGAGCTCCATGCCGCGCACTCCGCGTGCCGGACGGCCCATCGGACGAACATCGTCTTCATTGAACCGGCACGCCATGCCTTCGTGTGAACCCAGGAAGATATAGTCCTGACCGGTCGTGAGCCGAGCGGCCAGCAACTCATCGCCTTCATCCAATGCCAGGGCGATTATGCCGCGAGCCATTGGATTGTCGAACTCGGTTAGCTCAGACTTCTTGATCACGCCCTGCTTGGTGACCATCAGGATGAATTTACCTGCAACAAACTCCTTCACTGGCAGGAAGGCCGTGACGGTTTCATCCGGCTGGAGATTGATCAATCCCGAGCAGTGCTTGCCCTTGCCGCTTGTTGCAGCATCGGGAATCTCGTAAATCTTCAGCCAATACACGCGCCCCTTGTTGGTAAAGATCAGCAGGTAAGCGTGCGTGGACGCGATAATCAGGTGCTCCACCACGTCCTCAGCCCGTGTGGACATGCCGATTCGGCCCTTGCCTCCGCGCGATTGACGCCGGTACGTATCGACCGCCGTGCGCTTGAGATAGCCGCCGCGCGTCACCGTGACCGCGACGTCCTCCATCTGCACCAGGTCTTCGAGCGTGATCTCGCCCGTATCTTCGACGATCTGCGTGCGACGCTCATCGCCGAAATCCTTCTGGACTTCCTTCAGCTCCTTGACCACCACGCCGCGCAGAACTTTCTCGGAACCGAGGATCTCCACGTACTCGGCGATCTTGACCTGGATCTCGGCCAGTTCTTCGAGAATCTTCTGCTGCTCCATGCCGGTCAGGCGTTGGAGCTGCAGCTCGATAATCGCTTGCGCCTGGCGTTCCGTGAACTGGAACGTCGCGATCAATCCCTCCCGAGCTTCCTTGGGAGTCTTGGCCGCGCGAATCAGCTTAATCACCGCGTCGAGATTGTCGAGCGCCTTCTTGAACCCGAGCAGAATGTGCTCGCGCTCGCGAGCCTTGCGCAGCAGGTAATCGGTGCGCCGGCGAACCACGTCGATGCGATGTTCGATGAAGCGCTTCAACGCATCCAGCAGTCCAAGCTCGCGTGGCTGCCCATTGACGATCGCCAGCAGAATCACGCCGAAGCTCACCTGCATCTGGGTGTGCTTGTAAAGATTGTTGAGGACAACCTCAGCTTGCTCGCCGCGCTTGAGCTCGATCACCACGCGATAGCCGTCGCGATCACTCTCGTCGCGCACGTCGGAGATGCCTTCCAGCTTCTTCTCGTTCACCAGCTCCGCGATGTGCGCCACCAGCTTGGCTTTGTTCACCTGATACGGAATCTCGGTGACGATAATCGCTTCGCGGTCCTTGCCCATCTTCTCGATGGCGGCTTTCGCGCGGACTTTGAGCGAACCGCGTCCGTTGGCGAAATATTCCTGAATGCCTGTCCGGCCCAGGATGATGCCGCCAGTGGGAAAATCCGGGCCCTGCACCAGTTCCGCGACTTTCGCCAGCGAAATCGCCGGGTTCTGCACCACGGCGATGCAAGCTTCAATGATCTCCTTGATGTTGTGCGGAGGAATCTTGCTGGCCATGCCGACGGCGATTCCTTCGCTGCCATTGATCAGCAAGTTGGGAATCCGCGCCGGCAGGACATCCGGCTCCTGCTCGCTGTCGTCATAGTTGGGACGGAAGTCGACGGTCTCTTTGTCGATGTCCTCGAGCAACGTAGCCGCGATTCGCGAAAGCCGAGCCTCTGTGTACCGCTGCGCCGCGGGCGGATCGCCGTCAATCGAGCCGAAGTTTCCCTGTCCGTCGATCAGCGGATAGCGCAGGGAGAAATCCTGCGCCATACGCACCAATGCGTCATACACGGGAGCGTCGCCGTGAGGATGATACTTGCCCATCACGTCGCCGGTGATCTTGGCGCATTTGCGCGTGGGCCGGTTGAAGTGCAGACCCAGCTCATGCATGCCGTACAGAATTCGCCGATGCACCGGCTTCAAACCATCGCGAACATCAGGAAGCGCGCGGCCCACGATCACGCTCATCGCGTAATCGAGGTAGCTTCGCCGCATCTCGTCTTCGATGTTTACCGGGACGAGATTCTTGTTTCCGCCGTCGCCGCCTCCTAAGGGAATTTGCCCGCCTGAAGGTGGCGCGTTTGGATCTTGGGGATCTGCCAAGCCGTTACTCCTTAATGGGTTCGCGACCGCGGGGGCGGTCTCTGATGACCAGGTACTCTCATTTTATCATTCGCGCCCGTAGTCGTCCTAACAGAATTTAATCCGGGTAGAATTGACTTGGTGATATTCATCCGGGTAAAATAAATATCGTTATGAATACCGAGTTGAATCAAACATTTGCAGCCTTTGAGGGGAGTCGCCGGCTTGCCGGCGGTTCGCTTCCGGCCGTGACGCGAGCCGTCAAAGCTGCGATGGATCAAGGAGCCAAGCAGCCTATCCTTGTATACGAGGATGGAACCGGCCGCTTGGTCGATATTGACCTCCGCGAGATCGACAAAGAGATCGCGGCCCTGTCGCAGAATGTGTCGCAAGATGCGGACGCATCAAGAGGCCGCGGCCGTCCGAAGCTCGGCGTGGTTGCGCGAGAGGTGACTCTTCTACCGCGGCATTGGGATTGGCTCGCGAGCCAACCTGGAGGAGCGTCGGTCGCTCTCAGAAAGCTGGTCGAGCAGGCTCGACGGAGTAGCGGAGACAAAGACCGGCGCCGCGCCTCGCAAGAGGCGGCGTACCGATTCATGTCCTCGATGGCTGGCGACTTCCCCGGCTTCGAGGAGGCCGCTCGGGCGCTTTTCGCCTACGACCGCCGCCGCTTCGGCGAACTGATCGCTGCGTGGCCAGAGGATGTGCGCGACTACGCGATCAAGCTCGCGTTCGCGGATCTCGATCCGGCGAGCGAGCAACGATAGTTGGACTCGGCGTGTGACAGTTAAGAAACCGTCACACGCCGGACCATTTAAGGCGGCAGCAGAAACTCTTGACGGTCGCAGTCCTTTATGGTACAAAGTGCTATGCGAACTCGCATCGTCGCCGCACTCGATCTGGCGCTTCTCCTGCCCGCCGCGCTCTTCATGGCTGCGCTGGCTATTCGCAGCTTAGGCCCGGTGAAACTCGAACCGGCTCACAGCGCACAGGCCCTCGTCATGTGGTACGCACGGCGGATGTGGACTCTGTGGGTCCTCTTGCTTGCGCTGCCCTTCACGGCGCTGCTCACCGGTTGCGCCACCCTTCTTGATCGTTGGAAGCGCGATCCAGAATTTCGAGCCTCCGCGAGCCGAGTGCTCGCCTCGGTCCGTTCGGACATTCCATCGCTCCTGATCGTCGCGACGACCATGGCCGCCGGGGTCATATTGACGATCGTCGTCTTGCACATGGCCGCGAACTGAGCCGCATCGGGCGAGTCCCCGTCCATTCCTGGCATTTCCGGCATAAGGCGGATCGCTAAACATCACAGAGCTCACTGATACACTGCACTTATGGCGCGCGTGGCGCAGATACTCTTGCTGGCTACAGCATGTCGCGTTGCTCTTCCGGGCGAGAGCTACTTCGCTCGCTCGAATCATAAGCCGGCGCCTTGGGATGTTTGCAGTCTCGACAATTTTGACTACGAAACCGAGGATCCCAACAACGCCTGCCGCGCTGGGGGCAGCTCCGAACGCCTCGAATATTGGCTCAACCCTCGAGCATGGAAAACCGCCGAAATAGACCAATTCGCGCTGAAGCCTCAGGAACTCGGCCTGCTCCAGCCCATGTTAACCGAAGTCGGGACACTGGGCCCCGCTCGTGTTTTCAACGTTCACTATTCTCTCGAATCCCAGCCGTACGGCGAGATTATGTTGATCGAGCGCGGCGCGGGAAACCTTGTTCCGCTGATGATTTGGATAGGAATATCAGGGCCTGGCCAAACGCTTCCGCAGCCTGTCATTTACAAACCGGAGGGAATCGAAGTCTTGGCCATCGGAGCAAACTTCGGGGGCGCGATGGTGCCTATCGATTGCAACTGGGCTTGGGTCTGGACTTCCAATGGCCCGCTTCTTCTCGAAGTCCAGGACGCGATGAAGAGCGCGATCGATAAGGTTGCTCCCGACTATGCCTGGTACGGCGATAACCTCGATTGGAACACTGTGACGGCCCAAACTTTCCCCTGGAAGGAGCCTGACGGCAGACGTGGCGGGCCAATCGTGACCACGAAATACGCGATTCGCGATGGCAAAATAGTCCCCATTTGGGCCGAGTTCCGCAATGAGTTCGATGACAGCATCCCAGTGCGGCGATGGCCCTAGAATAGAGCCACTGCGCCTGCAGTAACCTATCCCCCGCTCACTCGCCAATAATCTTCACCAGCGCCCGCTTCCTTCGCCGACCATCGAATTCACCGTAAAAAATCTGTTCCCACGGTCCGAAATCGAGCTTGCCTTTGGTAATCGCCACCACTACCTCGCGCCCCATCACTTGCCGTTTCATGTGCGCGTCGGCGTTATCCTCGCCAGTGCGATTGTGCTGATACTGCGAAACAGGCTCATGCGGCGCGAGCTTCTCCAGCCATTTGTCGTAATCCTGATGCAGGCCGCTCTCGTCGTCGTTGATGAACACGGACGCGGTGATGTGCATCGCATTCACCAGGACCAGTCCCTCCTGAACGCCGCTCTCGCGCAGGCACACTTCCACTTCACGAGTGATGTTCACGAACGCGCGCCGCGTGGGAATTTCAAACCATAGTTCTTTGCGATAGGATTTCATTGCCGCCTACAATTATCTTTCACCAAGGCCAATGAACTGGAGCGCCGCGGATTGGATTGAACTCGGTGTCGCGGCGCTGCTCATGGCGCTTGCGTGGATCTCGCGGCCCTATATCGAGCCGCGGGCCGCTCGATTCGCGGCACGGACGCGATGGTGCATGTTCGCGCTCGCCCTCTTCCCCGTGGCGCTGCGGCTCATTCTGCTGCCGCATCATCCGGTCCCCTCGCCGCAAGTCTATGACGAGTTCGCCCATCTGCTGGTGGCCGATACCCTGCGGCACCTCCGGCTGGCGAATCCAGTGCATCCGTTGCACCGCTTCTTCGAGACGTTCT
>JASHRP010000025.1 GCA_030037375.1 Bryobacteraceae bacterium
GGTCCGTTGACAATAACCTCCCGGTATTCCTCGTGCGCACCATGAAGGATATCTATGACCAATCGATGGTCCGCACCTCCTTCACATTGGTGCTCCTGGCCATCGCTGGCGCAATGGCCTTGCTGCTCGGTGTGGTCGGGATCTACGGCGTGATCGCTTACGCAGTTTCGCAGCGAACTCGCGAGATCGGCATTCGCATGGCCTTGGGCGCGCAGCCGGCCGGACTGCAACGAATGTTCGTGCGCAACGGCCTTTTGTTAGCCGCCGTCGGAGCCGCAATCGGACTTGCCGCCGCCGTCGGCGTGACCAGGCTGATGTCATCGCTCTTGTTCGGAGTTACGGCGCTCGATCCAATCACATATGGCGCAGTTGCCGCCGTCGTAATCGCGGCCGCAGCCCTGGCGAGCTATGTTCCCGCCCGCCGCGCAACCGCAGTTGACCCGGTCGAAGCTCTGCGGTCTGAGTAAATCAAACTAGCTTCGGATGCCGCGTGTGCCAGTCTGTCGCTTGTTCGTAAGCATGCGCTAGCGCCAGCACATTCGATTCGGCCCATGGCGCACCGCTGATTTGCAGTCCAATCGGCAAACCCGAGCTTGAGAATCCGCACGGCACCGTAATCGTCGGCAGCCCGAAAATATCGAAGGGCGACGTATTGGCAGCCTCGCCCCGAACGCGGCTTTGCGTCCCTCCGCCACGATTCGGAGTCTGCGTCCCGCGCCCCGCTGGTACAATCAGCCCCGGCAATCCCGGAATCGTCGGCGTGATCAGCAGATCGACATCCGCGAACGACTGCTCGATCTCGCGCCGCTGCAACTGCATATTCCACAGCGCCCGAGCGTAAGTTTCCGTCTTCTCCTGCCCCGACCTCAAAATCGCCGCGCGAGTCGCGGGCTGATAGAGCTGCGGCGTCTCTTGAATCCACTTCGCGTGATACGCGTAAATCTCCGCGTCCCACACTTCAGCCGGGTTCTGCGCTGTTGGAATCGTCACGTCCATCACGCTCGCTACCAGCCTGCGAAGCGTTTCCATCGCCGCGTCCATCGCCTTCGCCACCTCCGGATCGAGTCCGTCGAAAAACGGCTTGCGCGGCACGCCGAGCCTCAACTTCGACGCCCGCGTCGTTATCGCGCGCATGTAATCGGGAACCGGCACGTTAGCCGTCGTCGGATCGGCCTGATCGTAACCCGCGATCACGCCCAGCATCAGTGCCGTATCTTCCACCGTCCTGGTCAACGGCCCAACGTGATCGAGCGAAGTCGATAGCGGAATCACCCCGCGAATACTCACCCGCCCATACGTCGGCTTCAGTCCGACAGTCCCGCAGAACGAAGCCGGAATCCGAACCGACCCGGCCGTATCCGTTCCAAGCGCGCCGAAGCAGAGATCGCTCGCGACCGCCACGGCCGACCCGCCCGAAGACCCGCCCGGCACGCGCGTCAAGTCCCACGGATTATGCACCGGTCCGAAATACGTAACCGTGGAGCTGCCGCCGTAAGCCAGCTCATGCATGTTCAGTTTGCCCAGGATGACGGCCCCCGCTTCCTTCAACCGCCGCACCACCTCTGCATCTTCGGTCGGAATGCGGTCCTTGAAGAGCTCGCTCGCGCCCGTGGTCCGGACACCCGCGGTGTCCATGTTGTCCTTCAGCGCGATCGGGATCCCGTGCAGCGGTCCGCGCCACTTCCCCTTCTTCTGCTCGGCATCCATCGCCCGCGCGGCCTCGAGAGCCTGCTCTTTCAAAACGGTGATGAAGGCATTCAAGCTCCGATTGAATTTCTCAATACGCGTCAGGCATGCCTCAGTCAAATCGACCGCCGACGCCTTCTTCGCGCGTAACATCTCCGAAGCCTGCCGCAGCGTCAAACCCGCGAGATCCAGGGATGCCGCCCGCGCCGCGCGAAACGCCGAGCTCGCGGCCAATCCGGCCGCGCTCGAAAGGAAACCCCGGCGAGAGAAATTTGTTTCGAGCTGCATGGCTAATGGATTTTGGAAATCGCGCCCTCTTCCTTCGCCAGCACGTCTTTCGAGAGCGGAAGATACCCGAGCGCGGCCGCCTGCCGCTGCCCTGGACCCATCATCCACTTAAGGAACGCATTCATCGCGCTCCGCTTCGCGTCGTCCGTCACATGCGCCGGAACAACCAGCCATGTGAATGAGGCAATCGGATACGATCCCGCGCCGGGCGCATCCGCCAGCGACACCGTTAGATCGTCGCTGACATCCATCGATTGATCCACCGCCGTCCCGATACTCTCCAGGCTCGCTTCGACAAATTCGCCGTTCATATTGCGAACTTTTCCGTAGCTCAGATGATTCTGCAGAGCATAGATGAATTCGACGTATCCGATCGACCCGCCACGCTCCTTCACCTCCGCCGCGACCCCTTCATTCCCATTAGCTCCTTTTCCCGCCGGCCATTTCGGTTCGAGTCCCGCGCCGACCTTCGCTTTCCACTCAGCATTCGCCTTCGACAGATAGCTGGTCCACGCGTAGCTCGTCCCACTCCCGTCGGACCGATGAATCACCACAATGTCGAGATCCGGAAGACGAACTCCACGGTTCGCCTGCTTCAGAATCGGATCGTTCCACTTCGTGATCTTTCCGAGATAGATGCCTGCCAACGCTTCCGGTGTGAATGAGATCGAATCAGGCACGCCCGGCAAATTGACAATCGGAACAACCGCGCCGACGACGGACGGGAAAAAAAGATACTTGTCCTGCTCCGCCGGCGCGATCTCTCGAATCGCATCCGGGCTGTCCGAACCGCCGAAGTCCACGCTTCCCGCGATCAACTCGCGAACGCCCGCTTCCGAACCGACCGGATCGTACGCGATGTGCATCCCCGGATTTTCAGCGTCGTAATTAGTGAACCATTTCGAATACACCGGGTATGGAAATGTCGCACCGGCTCCGTGCAGCGAAACGTTTGCTTGCGAACGCGGATCCGCCGGCGGCGCTTCCGGCCGGCTGATCGCCAACGCAAGATGCTTGACCACTCGTTTTGACAGGTCCTTCGAAATATCCGCGGAGGGCGACTCCGGCGTCACCAAGTCCGACCAAAGAGTCACTCCCTCCTTATTCTTGAGTTCCACCGAAAGGAAGCCGCCGTAGATCGGCGTCCCGTTGCTCGGCAGCCTCAGTTCAGATCGCGGGCTGAAGCTGCGATAGCCCTTGACCCAAACCTCGCCGCCGCCGTCCAAGACAAAATCCGCACTGGCTTCGTCCGAAACAAGGGAAACCGAACTCAGCTTCCGCAGTTCCGCGATCATGTCATCGCGGAGCTTTTCCGCGCCGGCCTTGGTGGTGAACCCGTCAACGTAGAGCTTCTTAACTCCGCTTTGCCACCCGAACACCGAAATCGCAAGCAAGAGGCACAAACCTAGCCGCCTGAACACTTTCATCCTGACGCGATTATACGCCATGCCAACAGCAAAACCCCACGGAAACCAAAATGAAACACAACGTTTTCAGCCCAACGCTACACTAGATCGAGCATTACAACCTCAAATGACGGTTCGCAGCGCGGCCACCGGCGCGATTCTAATTTTCTTCATCCTTTCCGCCCCCGCTACCGCACAAATCCCCGCGCCCATCGACGGCGCCTCGCCCGAGCCTAGCCCAACCTCATCCGGCTCCGAAACCCCGCCTGAGCGGTGGAATCTCTACTATCAGGCGACCTCAATCGGCGACTATCACGGCACGTTCATTTCGCCCTATCAAAGCCCGCAGAGTCTTCAAGATTATCCGGAACGCGACGTCTCGCTCACCTCGACGCTTTTCTTCACCTATCGATTGGAGCAGAACACGTTCCTAATTTTTGATCCGGAGATCGCCGGCGGAAGAGGCTTCAGCGGCGTCAACGGCATCGCCGACCAGCCCAACGGCGAAATCCCGCGCGTCGCCGCCGCCACTCCCAAACCGTACATCGCGCGTCTGCTGATCCAGCACGATTTCGGATTCGGCTCCGAAGTCGAACATCAGGAAACCGACGAAAATCAGCTGGAAGGCGACCGGCCGATGAACCGCTATTCGATCTACGCCGGCCGCTTCACCGTGACCGATTACCTGGATAACAACAACTACTCCCATGACCCGCGCTCACAGTTCATGGCGTGGGCTGTGATGTATAACGGCGCGTGGGATTATCCCGCCGATACGCGCGGCTACACCTGGGGAATCGTGCAGGAACTCCACACGCGCGCCTGGTCCTTCCGCTACGGAATCGTCGCCGAGCCGCAAGTCGCCAACGGTTCCGTCTTCGACCGTCGATTGTTTCGCGATCACGGCCAGGTGTGGGAAGCGGAGCGGCGCTACGCATTCCGCAAACGCGAAGGCGCGATTCGCCTGCTCGCCTACGACAACCGCGAAGAAGGCGGCAACTACGGCGAAGCGTTACAGCTCGCCGCCGCGACGAGGGCCACCCCGGATGTAAACCTGACGGATCACGTCGGCACGCTGAAATACGGCACGGGGATCAGCTTCGATCAAGCAATTTCAAACGATATCGGCGTCTTCACCCGTCTGGGTTGGAACGACGGCAAAACCCAAAGTTTCGCGTTCACCGCGATTGATCGCCTGGCCGGCGGCGGCGTTTCGATCAAAGGCACGCGCTGGCATAGAAGGTACGACGTCGCGGGAACATCGTTCACGGCGGGAGGCCTATCCGCGGTTCATCGCGAGTATCTCGCTGCCGGCGGACTCGACTTCCTCATCGGCGACGGCCGCCTGAACTATGCTCCGGAGTACGTTTGGGAGAGCTTCTATAACGCGCGCCTCTTCCCCGGCTTCTTCACCACCTTCGACATTCAGCGGGACACCAATCCAGCCTACAATCACGACCGCGGCCCGGTCATGATCTACAGCATCCGTCTGCACCTGGAATTGGGATTGAAGCCCTGGCAAGCCCGCTAAGAGCGGAATCGATCTAACTCGCGATTGATATAGTTTTAGTCATGGCGGACGCAGCAAGAGGTATCGAAGCGCGCAACAAACAAATCATCGAAGCGGCGTTCGAAGCGTGGAGAAACGGAACGGGCGGCCCGTTCGACCTGCTCGCGGCCGATGCACGATGGACCATCGTGGGCAACTGCCCTGTTTCGAAAACCTATGACACTCGTCAGGAATTTCTCGACGCCGTCATCACTCCGTTTAACGCGCGACTCTCCAGCCGCCTGGTCCCGGCCGTTCCCGCACTCTACGCCGAAGGAGAAATGGTGATTGCGCTCTTCGATGCCCACGGAACGGCGCGCGACGGCAAACCCTATCAGAACACTTAACTCGTGGTACATGCTGATGCGGGACGGAAAGATCGTGAATGTGACCGCGTTCTTCGACACCATCGAGTTCACCAATTTCTGGAATCGCATTCAGCCCTAGCCGCCAGGCGGGAGAACGATTCAGCTTGCCGGTCCCTTTTCCCACGGTGGCGGAGGCAAGGGAAGCCTTTTTTCCATTTCGGTCATGCGCCGCTCCAGGATCGCC
>JASHRP010000304.1 GCA_030037375.1 Bryobacteraceae bacterium
TCCGCACGCTCAAGAGCAATCTGCGCGCGGGCGGCGATGTGCTCGATTCGACCTTCGCTGCGGGCTTCGGCGGGCCGAGCCGCGTATATGAGAAAGTCAATTCGCGGCTGGGAATGACTCCGGCGGAGTATCGCGCGGGCGGCGCGGCCGCGCCAATCACTTACGCGACCGTGAAGACACAGCTCGGACCGTTGACGATTGGAGCCACTGACCGCGGAGTGTGCTTCGTGCAGTTCGGTGATTCTCCCAAAGAGCTGGAGGCCGAGTTGCGCCGCGAGTATCCTGCGGCGAAGCTGACCTCGATTTCCAAGCCGTGGCCAAAGCCGCTGCGGGAATGGATCGAGGCTCTGGAGCAGCATCTCAAAGGTACGCGGCCGAGGCTCGACTTGCCCCTCGATATTCGCGCGACCGCGTTTCAGATGAGCGTGTGGCGCTACCTTCAGTCGATTCCCTACGGCCAGACACGCACGTACTCCGAGGTTGCCCGCGCCATCGGGAGACCGTCAGCTACGCGCGCCGTGGCCAGAGCCTGCGCGACCAATCGAGCCGCCCTGGCGATCCCCTGCCATCGTGTCATACGGGAGTCGGGAGATCTCGCAGGATACCGCGGAGGAATCGAGCGAAAAAAAGCGTTACTCGAAGTGGAACGCTCTCACGCGTAAACAGCCTTCGTAAAATCTCCCAGCATTCCCGCGCCCTGCGGGTCGAGGAACGGGAAGAACTGCATCATGATAACCGCGCATGCCGGGCGCTTATGGTCGATCCAATAAAACGAATTTTCCACTCCAGCCCACATCAGGCATCCGGCGGGCCGGCCCTCCTGCGAAGCCTCCGTATTGAGCATGAACCCGTACGTGTACTTGTTGCCGGGACCCATGTAGAGATCCTCGGTCACGGAAGTGTCGGTCGACTTCAAGCGGTCCATTTGAATCGAGCCGATTTGATTTGCCGACATCATGTCCACGGTCTTGGCGCTGAGGATTTGGTCTTTGCCTTCGCCGCGTCCCTTGCGCAGGATCATCTGGGTGAATTTGATGTAGTCGGCAGCGGTCGAATACAGGCCGCCGCCGCCGTTGTACGCCGTGGGCGCGGGAGGCTGCGCGCGCGGATCTTCTTTGAGCTTGCCGTCGGCTTGGCGGCGATAGGTGCTGACCAGCCGGTCGAACTTTTCAGGAGCCACCAGGAACGAAGTGTCCTTCATGCCGAGCGGCTGCAGAATGTTCTTCTGAAAATATTGCTCGAGCGTGAGGCCGCTGATTTTCTCCACCAGCTTTCCGGCCCAGTCAATGCTGGTGCCGTAGTGCCAGCGAGTGCCGGGCTCGAACACCAGCGGATTCAGCGGCGCGACAGCGGCTGGATGAGCATCGGTGACCTTGATGTATTGCGCCAGCATCGGATTCCAGTTGGCGTACGCGCATCCGGAGGTGTGCGTGAGCAGGTGCTTCAGCAAGATCTGCGTTTTTGCCGGGCGCAGCTTCGGCTTGCCCGCGCTGTCGAAGCCTTCGAGCACCTCCAATTTGCCGAGCTCCGGCAGATGCTTTGCGACAAGCTCAGTGAGCGTCACCTTGCCCTGCTCCACCAATTGCAGAGCGGCCGTGGTGGTGATGGCTTTGGTCATCGAAGCGATGCGATAGATGGAATCCACCGATACGTTGGCCGAAGACGCGGAGTCGCGCTTGCCCCACGCGCCGGAGTAGGTGACGTGATCGGCATTCGCGACGATGGCCGCGGCCTCGGGAATACCGCGCTTCTGAAGGCTCGCCTTGAGCGTTTCGTCCAGGTTTGCCGCCGCGCGCAGGGCTCGGCCGGGGAATGCGAGGGCGAGCGCGGCGGCTCCGAATTCTCTCCGATTAATGGAATGCATACCCATATTTGATATCACAAACAGAATCGAAAAATGCCCGCGAAAAAAATGCGGCTGCGATTTAATGCCCGGGCAGCGTGGCGGTGACCGGAATCGCGACCCTGCTTCTGAGCTTGCGCGCCTCCCGGCTCACCACGCGATTCCACCACATGATCGCGCCGGTCAGAAAGAGCACCACCGGCAATAGCCCGAAAGCGACCCACGCGCCCTTGGTTTTGTTTCCAGCAAAGTTGCCGAAGTGCAGATAGTAAATCCAGCGCAGAACTAAGTCGCCTTTCGAATAGTGCGGAATGAAGCGCCGCCGAGGGCCGCGTCCCGCTGGACGACCGGGGTTCGTGCGTGCGGGTGGCGCGATAGGCTGGACCACGGGATCGTCGACCAAAACAAAAACGGGGCCCGGTGTTTTTAACGCGGGGGCGGGAGGATCGTCGTCGCTGAGGATCCGGTAATAATCGAGCGGAGCAAAATGATTCACGGCCTTCTGAAACGGATCGGGAAATACCAGATAGACTCCGGTGAACGCCCACATGAAGACCAGCGCGAAGGTCCAGAATCCGATGGCGCTGTGCAACTCCCAATTAAGGCGCTTCCAGTTGGCCTTCGGATTGACGATCAGGCTGCGGCGCCAGCTCGACGCGCCGGGCCACCACAGCACCGCTCCGGTGATGCATAGAAGCGTCAGAAAAATCGAAGCGACGCCGTTAACCATGCGCCCCTTCGGTCCGCCAAGAAGATTCGTGTGCAGATCGCTGAACCAGGCGAGCACGCTGATGCCGACGGGAACCGAGCGCCCAAGATCGTCGCCGGTATACGGATCGAATAGGCGCTGCTTCTTGCTGTGGCTCTTCTCCAGCCAGATTTCGGTGGGCTGGCCGGGACGCCGTCCCTCGAAGTAAAAGGAGATCGCGTAGCCCGGATAGCGCCGGTGCGCATTCGCGCGCATCTGATCTTCGGTCAGCCGCGCCGGGCCCACCGGCACGGTTTTCGGCGGGGCGCCCCAGACGTTGTACAGCTCATTGCGGAACACAATCGCGCTGCCGCTGACGCTGATCAGGACGACGTACAAGCCGAGGCCGATGCCGGTCCACAGGTGAATCTGAAACATCGCTCGGCGCAGCCACACGTTTTGCGGGCGCTGCAGCCATTGTTTCCAGACAGGCATGGATGTATCGCCCGGCATCCCAACTATCATATGGGAGAAACTTTGGGAGCGCACGTGTTTCGGGCAAAACAAATTGCGGGAGATTTTGAGGCTCGCTTCGGCGAACGGCCGCGAATTTTCCACGCTCCCGGCCGCGTCAACTTGATCGGCGAGCATACCGATTACAACGAAGGCTACGTGATGCCCGCCGCGATCGAGCTCGGGACCTTCGTGGCCGCATCCCCACGCACAGACAGGCGCTTGGCCGTTCATTCGATGCAGTTCGATGAATCATGCGAGATCGAGATCGATGCCGCGAGGCCACGCGGAGATTGGACCGATTACGTCGCGGGCGTGGCGGTGATGCTTGAACGCGCCGGATTTCGGATCGGCGGAGCGAATCTGTTAATCGCGAGCGATGTGCCGCTGGGCGCGGGATTGAGCTCGTCCGCGGCGCTGGAAGTCGCCGTTGCGATGGCGCTAGCGCCCGGACCGGTCGAAGCGCCCGCATTGATTGAAAGAAGGACGCTCGCCAAGCTATGCCAGCGCGCGGAGAATGAGTTCGTTGGCGTCCAGTGCGGCATCATGGATCAATTCATCGCGTGCCATGCCAGGGCAGGGAACCTGCTGATGCTCGATTGCCGCTCGCTCGAATATGCGTACGTTCGATTGCCCGGCGGCGTGAAGCTGGTGATCGCGAACACGATGGTGCGGCACGATCTGGCGGCGAGCGAGTACAACAAGCGGCGCGCGGAGTGCGCCATGGCGGCCGCGTATTTCGGCAAGAGCTTGCGGGACGTCAAACTCTCGGACGTGGACGGCGCCGCGATGCCCGATCTGCTGCGCCGGCGGGCGCGGCATGTTGTAACCGAGAATGCTCGCGTGCTGGAGGCTCGCGCGGCTTTAGAACGCGGCGATCTGCGAGCATTCGGCAACGCAATGTACCGGTCTCACGCGAGCCTGCGGGACGACTACGAGGTTAGCTGCGCCGAACTGGATGCTCTGGTCGCAATGGCGCGTGATTTGCGAGGAGTTCATGGCTCCCGAATGACGGGCGGCGGATTCGGCGGCTGCACGATCAGCCTCGTGGAGGAGCGTCACTTGGATGAGGCACGGAGGGCGTTGATGCGCGTCGCCGAAGTGTACGTTTCAAGTCCCGCGGGCGCGGCGGTCGAGATAATGGACTTCTGAACACGCGCGGAGCCGCTCCGCTGCGTCTTCCGGCGTCAGATCACGCTGCGGCATCGCGAGCATCTCATACCCCACCAGGAACTTCCGCACCGTTGCGGAGCGGAGCAGCGGCGGATAGAAATGCGCATGGAGGTGCCATGACTCGGTGATAGCCTCATGCGCCTCGCCGCCGCCGAACGGACGCTGATGGAAGCCCATGCTGTAAGGAAAAGGAGACTCGAATAGATTGTCGTAGCGCGTGATCAGGCGCTTGAGCGCATCGGCGAGATCCGCGCTCTCTCGCACTGTCAGATCCTCCATCGCGGCCCAATGGCGCTTCGAGATCACGATGGTCTCGAACGGCCATACCGCCCAGAACGGGACGATCACCGCATAGCTCGCATTCTCGAAGACCAGGCGCTCGCTCGCCGCTTCGATCGTCAGGTAATCGCAGAGAAGGCAGCGGTGATGCTCGGCGCGATACCGGAGCTGGCAATCGAGTTCCTTGCGATGTTCATTGGGTATCGACTCGCTGGCCCAGATCTGGCCGTGCGGATGAGGATTGCTTGCGCCCATGATCGCGCCTCGGTTCTCGAAAATCTGGATCGATTTGATCCACGGCAGCGCGGCGATCCGCCGCGATTCTTGGCGCCAAGCTTCGACAACGCCTCGTATCTGCTCCGGCGGCATCCGTCCGAGGCTGAGGTCGTGCCGGGGAGAAAAGCACAAGACACGCGAGATTCCGCGCTCGGGCCGCGCCACAAGCAAACCGTGAGCGGCCTCTTGGAGGCCGGGTCCGGCCCGATCCTCGTCAATCAAGACAGGGAAGTCATTGTCGAAGATGAACGTTCCGGCGTAGTCAGGATTGCGCTCGCCGTTCGCGCGGAGATTGCCCGAACACAGATAGCATTCCGGATCGTGCGCGGCCGCAGAAGTCGGCGCAAGCGGCTCGACGGAGCCCTGCCAAGGACGCTCTAGCCGTTGCGCGGAAACCAGCACCCACTCGCCGGTGAGCGGATTCAGACGCTTGTGAGGGAGTTGGCCCCCGGGCCAATCCACCTAGTTTTCGTCGTCGTACTTGGGCGGCTTGATGCGGCCCTCATAGAGAGCCTTGTTGTTCTCTTCGCAGGAGTATTCCATGATCTCCTGATTCGGGTTCAGCGTGAACACGCGGACGTTCTTCCAATCCTCAGTGAACGCCTTGGGATCGTGGACCATGATCTCGTAGTCGATATGGCCCAGGTCGCGGCGCGTCCAACGCTCCGTGATTACCAGTGCATTGCTGTGCGGATGGCCGTTGGTGTCGAGCCGGGTCTTGCCATTGAAATTGTTGGTCTCGACCACCAGCGTGTCGCCTTCCCAATGCCCCACGGAATCGCCGAACCACGTCGGAACGCCCTTGGTGTGCGGGCGGCCATCGATGTGGAACACATGGAACCAGGTGTTCTGCTCGAAGAGCTCAGCCAGGTAGGTATCGTGCTGCATGAGCTGAAGCGGGTCCGGCGAGTTGATGGAGCGAACCAGGCCGAAAGGAAGACATGCACCCGTGTAGTCTCCGTTAGTGGGATCGTAAGTCTGCCAGTTCTTGAGGTAAGCGGCTGTGAACGGAAGCAACCGTCCGCCGCGCCCACCGCCACCGCCACGGCCGCCCTTGGCCTGCGCATTCGGATCCACCTTAAGCTCCACGCCGCGGTGCATGGGGTCTTCGAGCGGATACTGCTTGCCCGTCGCCACGCTGATCGCGCCAGCGCTCATGTCCGGTGTGTAGGGCCGCTGCCAGAACCCGCTCAAATCGGGATGGCCGTCCGCCATTCTCGGCACGGGACCGGTCGGTGCGTTATCGCCTCGGCCGCCGCCCCTGCCGCCCTTCGCGGCATCTCCCTTGGCAGCGCCCTTCGCACCCTTCGTCGCGTCCTGGCCGGAGGCGTGCTTCAAAGGCAGAAAGAGCATTCCGCAAGCGATCACGCCGGCGGCGAACATAGATCCAAACATCCTTGCTTTCACGTCAAAATCTCCTCTCTCATCTCCGAGAGACACACACTTTTTTCGATTCCTCTGAAGCGCGGGCGTCCAGCGCCTCTACTGCTGCTTCAGATCGGGATTCGACGAGCCCGCGAACACACGCCGCCCGTCCGGCAGCACAACCGAGCTGGCGTTGCAGGTATTGGTCGCGTCCTTGGCATGCGTTCCAGTGATGCTGACCGAATCGCCCTTCTTCAGGTCGTTCTTGGTCCAGCCATTCCGGGTCAGGCTGTTGGGCGCGCCGCCCTCGCACTGCCAGGTTTGCACCTTTCCGGAGTCGTCCGTCACGTCCAGATAAATCCAGATGTGCGGATTCAGCCAATCGACCTTGGTCACCGTGCCCTTCAGGCTAACCGGCTTGGAAGAGTCGAATTCCGCCGAGAACGAGTGGTGCGCGAACATCGCGGCCGCGGAAACCAGACCCATCGCAAACACTGCGAGCTTTGTCTTCATCGAAACCCTCCCTACAGCCAATTCCTGAAACCTGCGTTACTGCTTCTGAGCGTCCGGGTTGGACGAACCGGCGAATACCCTGCGCCCGTCTGCCAATACGATCGAACTCGCATTGCAGGTGTTGGAGGCGTCCTTGGCATGCGTGCCGGTAATGCTGATCGAGTCGCCCTTCTTGACATCGTTCTTAGTCCAGCCGTTCCGCGTAAGCGTGTTCGGCGGACCGCCTTCGCACTGCCAGGACTGAACCTTACCGGATTCGTCCGTCACGTCCAGATAAATCCAGATGTGCGGATTGAGCCAATCGATCTTGGTGACCGTGCCCTTGATATTGACCGGCTTGGAGTTGTCGAACTCCGCCGAGAATGAGTGATGCGCCAGCACGGGCAGAGCGGCTGCGATCACCGCAACGGCGAATGCGCCAAGTTTTGCCTTCATGGGAATCTCCTTAAGCTCTTAACCTAACCTGGAAAGCTCGACCTAATTCGTCGGACCGCCGTCATCCGCGGAGCGCGCACCGACCTTTTTTCCGTCCGCCAGCGTGACCGTCCGCGCGTTGGCCATATTGGAACCGTCCTTCGCCTTGGAGCCTTCGACCGTAATCACGTCGCCGACGTTCAGCGAGTGCCGGGTCCAGCCTTGGCGGCCCAACACGTTCGGACTGGCCAGCTCAAAGTTCCAGTTGGTGACTTTGCCGTTCTCGTCCTTAACGTCAACGTAGAAGCGGGCGTGCGGATTGGTCCACTCGAACTTGGTCACCGTGCCCTTCAACGTCACCGGCTGCTTCGCATCGTATTCCGCGGCGAAGGAATGGTGCGCGAGCACCGGAACCGCGGGGACCAGCAAACCGAGTCCCGCCGCCGCAACAGCCAACTTAGCTCTCATCGCGTAGCCTCCAAAACAGAATCGCTTTCCCGTGAAGCATTACCGCGGCATTCATGCACAAACTTCGCCCGGAACGCTCCGCGATTTTCGCACTTGAATTTATCAGCTTCACTGCTGGAAGTCAAGGCCCGCCAAGCGTTTTCGCCTCTTGGAGAGCACGCGGAAACGACGCTCCTGCCGGACTCAGAACATGTACTTCAAGGCGAACTGGATGATCCTCGGATTTACCGTCGTCGAAGTGATTTCCCCGAACGTCGCTTGGCCCACGGCCGTAACCGGGCTGCCGAACTGGGGATGGTTGAAAGCATTGAAGAACTCGGTGCGAAACTGGATCTGATGGTGCTCGAGGAAACGGGTGGTCTTTAGAATGGAAATATCCCAATTGAACTGGCCCGGCGAAAGAATGATGCCGATTCCCGAGTCTCCGAAAAGGGTTGAGCCGTCGGGTGAATTCGGAGCCAGAGGCGGGGCGCAAAACGCGCTCGCGTCTAGGTACCCAGGCCCTCCGCTGGTGCCGCCCAGCCGCGATTCAATCCCTCCCGAAGTCGCGATCTGGCCGTAGCTCATTCCGGGGCACATCTGGGCGCGGGCAGTGTCGTAAGTTCCGAGTCCGTACACCGTTCCGCCACTGGCATCCGAGATAGTGAGCGGCGCACCGTCCTGAATGGTCGTGACACCGGAGACGTTCCAGCCGCTGGCCAGATAGCCGAGCGCGCCCGAATGCGTCCCAAACGGGAGATCGTAGCTGTAGTTCAGGATGAACCGCTGAGGACGGCTATAGGAAACCGGTCCGTATTGCTGCCACAGATTTCCCGGGTAATTGCTGTTTCCGCCGCTGCCGGCCGCGTTGGCCGAGGACATGTCGCTGAGGTCTTTGCTCCAGGTGTAAGACGCTTGCAACAGAAGACCGTAGGAGTATCGTTTTCGAACCGTCACCTGGAGGCTGTTGTAATTCGCGGCTCCGTCGAAAGAGGTGACCTGAAATCCGCTCGGCTGATAGCCGAGAATCGGTACGCGGAATGGCGCGTTGGCTTGCGTGTTGTCGGTGATGCCATTGATCGGATCCTGAGGGCTCGCCAGCAGCGCCGAGTTTACCGTGTGGTACTGGTCGATCAGATTGATGGAGCTCGATCCAACGAACCCGGCTTCCAGCACCCAATTGCGCAAGAACTCGTATTGGACGTTCAGATTGTATTCGCGCGTCAGCGGTGTGTGCAGATCCTGATCGACGGTGGGCGTGTTCAGGTTCGATGTCTGTCCAGTCGCGAAATTCGCCCAGCGCGAGGCGAACGTTCCCAGCGGCAACTGAGCTTCTGTCGGGTAGGGATTGGCGTTGTCGTAGGGATTATTTCCGATTCCGCTGTAATCGAGCGTGATCGCGTAAGGGTAACCCTGCTCCAGACCGTGAACGAAGGTTCCTCCGCCGATCCGGTCGTAGAACATTCCGAACCCGCCGCGTATTACGAACTTTCCATCCGTCTTCGGCTGCCACGCGAATCCGAAGCGAGGAGCGAAATTGTTCAACGGCGGACCGCTCTGAACCGGCAGAGTCTTGTTCGAAACCAGAACGCCCGGCGGCGGAGCGGGATAGTGCTGGAGGTAATTGCTCGGTACCACGTACCCCTCTAGACCAGCGCCGGAAGTCGTCGGCCCCGTGGGTGGAACGGGAACGGATTCAATCTGGCTGACCCAGAGATTGGTCAGGTTGCCGTATTTATCGCTGTACATCCCGTCGTATTCCCAGCGCAGACCCATGTTCACGGTCAGCTTCGGGCTGACCTTGAAGTCGTCCTGCACGAACCAGGAATGATTGTGCTCGACGTAGTTGTGGACGATGCCGTTCGGCCCGCTACGGACGCAGAACAGGCATTCGAAGATGTTGCTCTCGGTGCCGCCGTTGGTGGTGCCGGGATTGGTGGGACTGCAAGTCGTGCTGCCGAGCGGACACCCGGAGCGGCCGATTAACCAGTCGGAGAATGTTCCATAGAACAGGAACCCTCGCTCGAGGCCTTCGAAGGTGATCGGCCATTGCGAGGTCTGAAGCTCATACCCCGCGCGAATGGTGTGTTTGCCGTGCGTCCAGGAAATTTGGTCGCCGTACTCCATCTGATCGGTCGGGCTGTTGCTCGGATAGAGCGATCCGTTCATGCCCATGCCGCTAAGGATCACCGTGACCGGCAGCTCGGTGATTGTGGGCACGATCGTTGCCTGCCCGATTGCCTGCGGAGTTGTCACCGTGGTGTCGCTTCCGTGCTGGCCGTTGCGCTGGCCGGCGACATGCAGCTCATTGATCAGGTTGGCGGTGACCAAAGTAGTCAGCTTGGTCACGGCGTCGATGTTGCTGTAGAGCAGCGTGATTGGCGTGCCGGGGAGATTACCCGAAATCGGCTCCAGTGTGTTGCTGGAACTCCAGAAGTAGCGCGCCTGGAATGTGTTCTTGTTGTTCAGCAGATAGTCGACGTTCTGCACAAGCTGATGCTCGGTGTAGGTATCGGGCTGGCTGAAGAATTCGTACCCGTAGGTCCCGCTCGGGTTTCCAGGGATGTAATACTGCCCGTTCGGGAGCTTGGCATTCAGCAGCGCCAGTGA
Source organism: Bryobacteraceae bacterium (assembly GCA_030037375.1). Taxonomy (GTDB): domain Bacteria; phylum Acidobacteriota; class Terriglobia; order Bryobacterales; family Bryobacteraceae; genus Palsa-187. Next base: position 10,122 of record JASHRP010000304.1, read on the forward strand.
CTGCGAGCTGATATTAGAGCCGTCGCAAGCCACTTGCATGTTGCCGGTCAGCGGCGGAATGAACACGCTGTAAGCCGGATTTCCGGGATGGTTCGCCGGGCACAGCATGGCTCCGACATTCGCCGCTGTGCGGTCCTGCGGGAGCGGAGGAATAAACTCGTCGGCGGAGCCTGAATAGCCGTTGGTCTGGCGAGTCTCCTGATAATCGCTGAAGAAGAAAAGCTTGTTTTTGAGGATGGGTCCTCCGAGAGACCCACCCACCTGATTCTGATTCAGGACCTGGCGCACGCCGCCTCCGTCACGATTGTCGAAAAAGCTGTTGGCGTTCAGATCGGTATTGCGGAAGAACTCCCAGACCGTGACATGGAACTCATTGCTGCCGGTCTTGGTGACCAGATTGACGTTGGCGCCGGGATGGGAGCCGTAGCTCGCGTCGTAAGTGGAAGTTTGGATTTTGAATTCCTGGATGGCGTCAGGGTTGGGGATACCGATGCCGGTGTAAATGCCTGAGTCGTTCGCGCTGCCCGTATTGGCGGTGTTGACGATGGACACGCCGTCCATCTGGTAATTGTTGTTTTGCGGATCGACGCCGTTGACGCTAATGTCCATCGTTGCGCGGCCGATGGCAGTGGCGTTATTCACGCCGGCTTGGGCGCCAGCGGCCATGCTGAGCAACTGCGTGTAGTTCCGGTTGCTCAGCGGCAGATCGACCACCTGCTGCGAACCGACCGTGGTGCCGAGCGTCGAGCTGGCGGTTTGCAGGATCTCGGCGTTCGCTTCCACCGTTACTTGTTCGCTTTGCTGGCCAACCTCAAGCTTCCGGTCCAGAACCGGCGTTTCGGTCACGTTGATTTGGACGTTGGGGACTTCGGCCAGCTTGAATCCCATGGCCATGAACTTCACGTTGTACGACCCCGGAGGGATCAGGGAGAAACGGTAGGTTCCGTCCGTGCCGGTTGTGGTGGTCCGCGTTAGTCCGGTCGCGGTGTTGATTATCGTGACTGTGGTCCCGGCGATCACGCTTCCGGAAGGATCGGTAACTGTCCCGGTCAGCGCGCCGGTTCCGGCGGATTGAGACCAGGTGACCGATGCGGCAAGCAGAAAAATCAGAGCACAAACCAAGTGTCGATTGAGTCTCATGGATGCTTTCCTTAAAATCAATTTCGACTACTGTGGGGCGTGGAAACGGGGGATCGAGCGTATGCCCCGTCGAGAGACGTGGATACCGCCAAGTCTGCCCGGCTGAGGCGTTTGCGTGAGCTTGCATGCAAGGCACACCCACGCGGGCAATTGTATGTCGATTTTGTTTTAGACGGCAGTCAAAACAGCGTCAAATTTTGCCGGCTGGAGCGGAAACGGCGGCTGCTTGAGCTTCGGCCCGGCCGGTAGCGTCCGGTTGCCGCAATACGTGATTCCGGACTCGTTCGAATCTGGGTTCACCGCGCAGGGAATCCATCTTGGGATCCACATCGA
>JASHRP010000305.1 GCA_030037375.1 Bryobacteraceae bacterium
GCTGGTCTATTTCGCCGGGCATGGGTTTGTCGCCAACGGCAAAGCGTATTTGGCTCCGTACGATCTAAATCTTTCGAACATTTCCGGAACCGCGTATCCGATGGACACGCTCGGCAGTGTGTTCGCGAACAAGATCAATGCAAAGTGGAAGGTATTGCTGACCGATTCGTGTCATAGCGGAGCGATTTCGCTCGACGGCGACGCGCAGGCGATGCACGGCGCGCTTCAGGATCTGGGTAAATCTTTGTTTTCGCTCACGGCGAGCCGGGACCGGGAACGGTCGTATGAAAGCTCGGACTGGGGCGGCGGCCACGGCATCTTTACCTACTACGTGGTGAAAGGGCTGGAAGGCTCGGCGGACGAGAATCGCGACGGAATCGTGACGGCGGATGAGCTTGCCGAGTACGTTCGCACCAACGTGCGAATGGCCACTAACAATCAGCAGACGCCGACTTCGGAGCGCGGCAGCTTCGATCCGAATATGCTGCTGGCGTACGTTCCCTCCAACCGGAAACCGGATGCTCCGCCTCCGCCGAAGTTCGGAACGCTGACCTTCGAAACCAATATGGACGGCGTTGAGTTATTTGTCGACGGCAAGTCTGTGGGTGTGGCGAATAAGGGAACGCCCTTGACGTTGCCGGGATTGGTTCCAGGAACCCATGTCGTGCAGGGCGTTCACCTAGGCTATGAGCCGGATGGTCCGAGGGATGAGACGGTCTATCCCGGCCAGCAGACGACGGTCACGATCAAGATCCTGATTCCGCGCCGCCGCACAAAGGCGGCCGAGGATCATCTCCAGCACGGGATCGACGCTTATACCAAAGGCGGAGCTTCGAACTACAAGAAGGCGGTAGAAGAGCTTCAACAAGCGTTGGCGGCGGATCCCAAGTACAGCCAGGCCGCGCTCTACCTGGGGCGCGCCTACTACGCGTTAGGCGACGAGAAGCAGGCCGAGACGTACATGACCAAGGCCGTGCAGATCGATCCGGATTACCTGGAGGCGCATACCTCTTTCGCCGGAGTGCTGCTCGATGCGGGGGATCTCGACGAAGCGTTGCGGCAACTGAACATAGTGCGGCTTCGCGACGCGAGAGACGCGATGATGTGGTATCTGCTCTCGCAGGTCTATTGCCGCAAGGCAAGTTATCCCGAGGCGATCGACGCGGCGAAGAAGGCGATTCAGTTGACGCCGGGCAATGCGGAGGCTCACTTTTGGCTGGCCGAGAGCCTGCACATGAGCAAGAAATGGGCGGACGCGAAGCAGGAGTACGGCGAATACATCGCGCTGAGCAATTTTGACAGCGGAGCGGCCGGGCAGTTCAGCTACTATGCGTTGGGCTATCTCATCGGCCTCGGAAAGCGAAAGAAGGCATCGCTCGTGGACACGTGGCGCGACCTTCATAGCCTGGCGTATTTTGGGCTGTGCGACTCCGAGAATAAACTTTCGAGCTATGACGCAGCCATCGCGGACTGCCAGAGGGCGTTGCGATACGATCCGCAGGATCCTCTGGCGCATTATGCGCTGGGCCTTGCGTACATGTACAAGGCTCGGCAAACGGACAGCCGCGAGTTCGCGAGCGCGGCGCGCGACCAGTTTTCCGAGATGGTCCGCTTGAATCCGGATCTCGCTGAGGCAGAGTACGCAAAAAAGAATATTTCTAATCTAAACGCGGCTCTGGGCGCGGCCAATTGACCTCGTAAAAGATGGACCTTCCCGCGCGGCTCGGCAAGTACGAACTGATCGAATTTCTCGGCGGCGGGATGTCGCACGTCTATCGCGCGACGGATACGCTGATCGGCAGGACGGTCGCAGTAAAGATTCTGACGCCGGAAGGCAGCAAGGACCAGGAAGTCCGCGAGCGGTTCCTTCAAGAAGCGCGGCTGGCCGGCAATATCAGCCATGAGAACGTGATCAGCATCTTCGATTTCGGCGAAATCGAGGGCTGTCCGTTCATGGTGATGGAGTTTCTTCAGGGCGAGAGCCTGCGCACGCTGATCGCGAACGACGCGACCGGCAACCTGCAACAGAAGCTGGAGATTGCGCTGCAAGCTTCGCGCGCCATCGAATACATCCACACGCTGAGCATGATTCATCGGGATATCAAGCCCGACAACATTCACGTCAGTTCGAAAGGCCAGGTCAAGCTGATCGATTTCGGAATCGCGAAGCTGCAGGATCTTTCCCGCACGCGCGCGGGCTTCGTCCTGGGGACGCCGTATTACATGGCGCCGGAGCAGATCCGCGGCGAACGGATCACGCCGCTGGTCGACGTATACGCTTTCGGCGTGGTGCTGTTCGAGATGATGACCAAGGTTAAACCCTTCAAGTCCTCCACGCTGGAAGAGACATTCCAGAAGATCCTTATGGAGGACGTGGATTTCACGCCGCTTGTTCAGACTGGAATTCCACACCCCGTATTTGAGCTGATCGTTCAGTGCCTCGCGAAGAATCCCGAGCAACGACCTCCGATTAAAGTTGTCCGGGAGAGGCTCGAAAAGATGCGCGGGGTTTCCGGGGCTGAGTCGGCCACTCCATGGACCGCCACAGCGGAGGCTCCGGGCTTAGGCCAGAGTGCCGCCGTTGCAACTGCTCCGGTCGCAACCGCTGCGACACCCGCACCAACAAAAGCCGCACCCGCGTTCGGCGCGAAGCCTGAGATCGCAATCATAGCGGCCATCGCCGTGGTGGGACTGATCGTGGCCTATTTCGTCGTGAGGCCAAAGACGGGGATCGGGACAGATGCCGGGCCTACGGGAACGGCGAATCAACAGCCGCTGGCGTCCACGATCGACACTCCCACAGGGCAGATGATTCTGATCCCTGCCGGACCGTTCCAATCGGGCGAGGATCGCCATCAGGAGACGCTGCCGGATTTCTATATCGATAAGATCGAAGTGACGAACGCGGCCTACGAACAATATTTGAAAGCGCGCAACCGGCCGATTCCCGACGGATTCCCCAAGGATCGCGGCGATTACCCGGTCACGGATATCTCGATATACGATGCTCGCGATTATGCGGAGTGGGCGGGAAAGCGGCTGCCGAAGATGCTCGAATGGGAAAAAGCCGCTCGCGGAACCGACGGCCGTTCCTACCCATGGGGCAACGATACCGATGCGCAGAACGCGAATCTGTTGAAGGACGGAGTCGCGGGAACGCTTCAGCCCGCGAACACGGAAGGAAAAGACGTGAGCCCATGGGGAATCCTCAACATGGGCGGGAACGCATCGGAGTTTGTTTATGAGATACGGACGCCAAGCGCCGGCGCCATGCGGGCCTTTCAGACGCTGGTGACGCCTCCGCCTGCCGCTAATGAACCGTGGTACACGTTCCGCGGCGGTTCGTACCGGCTTCCCATCGCGAGCGCGCTGACTTATGAATGGGGTTCGGTGCCGGCGCGGTTCCACGGTCCGGATCTCGGCTTCCGCTGCGTGCGCGACGCGCGCCCGGCTCCTCAGCCTCAATAATTCCCGTATACCGGAATCGCCGCGCCGTGAATGAGCTTTGCGTTGTCACTGCAAAGAAACAGGATGACGCGGGCGATCTCCTCAGGTTTCGGCCAGGTGGCGAAATCGGCGCTGGGCATGGCCTTGCGATTCGCCTCGGTGTCGATGATGCTCGGCAGGATCGAGTTCACGCGAACTCCCGTTCCTTTTAGATCGGCCGCGAGGCTATCGATCATCGCCACTGCCGCGGCTTTCGATGCCGCATACGCGCCGAGGCCGGTCTGGTGATCGAAAGCGGCCTTCGCCGCGATGTTCACGATCGCGCCGCTTCCCTGCCCGATCATGACCTTCGCTGCCGCACGCGAGAGCTCGAAGCCGGAGCGGAGATTCAAAGCCAGCAGCTTGTCGAGAGCCGCGCCTTCGGTTTCCCAAAGCTTTTTTCCGCCCGCGTAGCCGCCGACTGTATTCACCAGCGCGTCCAGCCGGCCGCGCTGCGAGACAATTCCTTCGATGAGCTTTTGCACGGCGCTTTCGCTGGTCACATCGACCTTCTGGCCCGTGAGGCGGGAAGCGCTCGCTTCGGCCGCAGCCTTCAATGCCGCTAATTCCTCGTCGATCACATACGTGACCGTCACGTTCGCGCCCTCATTTAGAAATGCCAAACTGACGGCGCGGCCCAACCCT
>JASHRP010000306.1 GCA_030037375.1 Bryobacteraceae bacterium
TCCCCGAAAAATGAAAACCGCTATCGTTGGACTGCCGATGACCGGCAAGACCAGTCTGTTCACCATCCTCACCGGAGTGCATGAAGCCGCGCGAGTGGGTTCGCTCGAGGCTCGCGTCGGAATCGCCAAGGTTCCCGACGCAAGACTCGACGCGCTAGCGAAGCTCTTCGAACCGCCTAAAATCACGCACGCGACAGTCGAATACCTCGACTTCCCGTCCATCTCCAAAGAGGCCCTGCGCGACCCCAGCTATCTCGCCAGCCTTCGCGTGGTAGATGCTCTTGCTCATGTGCTGCGCGTCTTCGAAAGCGACACCGTGCCGCATGAGAAAGGCTCGGTCGACCCCCTTCGCGATTTCGAGGACGTCGACATGGAACTGATCCTGAGCGATCTGGTGGTCATCGAAAAGCGCATGGAGCGCCTCGACAAGGATCGCAAAAAGATCAAGAATCCGGAGCTGGATAAGGAATTCGCGCTGCTCGAAAAATTGAAAGCCGAGCTCGAAGCGAATCGCCCCCTGCGCGGCCTCGAATTCGACGAAGAAGACGAAAAGCGTATCCGCGGATTCCAGTTTCTTTCGCAGAAGCCAATGCTATGCGTGCTGAACCTCGGCGAAAATGACGCGCCGCGCATGCGCGAAATCGAGGAGCAGTATCGCAACGGCCCGCTGAAAGGCCGCGCGCATACCGCGGTGACGGCGATCTGCGGCAAGATCGAAGCTGAGCTCGCCGATCTCTCGCCCGAAGACGCCAAGGAATACATGTCCAGCTACGGGCTCGCCGAATCGGGCCTGGAGCGCCTGATCACCGCGACCTATTCGCTGCTCGGCCTGATGAGCTTCCTCACCGCCGGCGAGACCGAAGTCCGCGCCTGGACCATCCCCATCAACAGTCCCGCTGTGAAAGCGGCCGGCGCAATCCACAGCGATTTTGAAAAGAAATTCATCCGAGCCGAAACCGTGAATTGGAAAGCTCTGATCGACCACGGCGGCTATCCCGGCGTCCGCGACAAAGGCCTCCTGCGCCTGGAAGGCAAGGAGTACATCGTCAAGGACGGTGACGTGCTCGTGATCCGGCACGGCTAATACCCTCTGTAGAATTCTACTTGACAACGCCGGTTCACGCGCGCATACTCCTATCAAGGATCTATGGGAACGAAGCGGGCCGGCGGCGAACTCGTCCAGGGCACGCTCGACATGCTGATCCTGAAGACGCTGAAGCGCGGCCCGATGCACGGATACGGCATAGCGCAGTTCATTCAGCAGGCGTCGAATGAAGTCCTCAGGGCTGAGGAAGGGTCGCTCTATCCCGCGCTGCACCGCCTGGAGCTCGATGGCTGGATCGATTCGGAATGGCGCGCATCGGAGAATAATCGCCGCGCGAAGTACTATCGCCTGACCGCGCTCGGGCGCAAGCAATTGGCCAAGGAGACCACGCGCTGGAGCCGTCTTGCCCAAGCCATCGCGCGCGTGATGGAGACCGCATGAGGCTGCTCAAGAAACTCCAGCGCCGCAAGCAACTCGATCGGGACTTGCAAGACGAACTCGAGTTTCATCTCGCCATGAGCCGGGAAGAAAATGGCGGCCGCGCGCATCGCCAGTTCGGGAACGCCACTCTGCTGAAGGAGGTCTGCCGCGAAATGTGGACATTTACAATTCTCGAAACTCTGTGGCAGGACATCCGCTACGCCGTCCGCACTCTGCGCAATAATCTTGGATTCGTATCCGTTGCCGTGCTGGCGCTTGCGCTCGGCATCGGCGCGAACACCACCGTCTTCACCATCGTAAGCGCCGCGCTCAAGTTCGATCTTGGCGTCGATCGCATTGAGCGCCTGGTGATGGTCGCTCCCACCGACGCGGCGCGCAACGGTCCGCTCGGATCGTACCTCGATTTTCGCGCCATCGAGCCGCAGGTGAAGACCATCAAGAACCTGGCCGCTTATCGCGTTACGCCCGTGAACGTAAGCGACCAAAGTGGCGCGCTTCCAGAGCGTTTTCTCGCCGCTCAAATGACCGCTGGCGGTTTTTCGGAGCTGCGCGGCAGCGTCGTTCTGGGCCGCAATATTCTCGCCGAAGACCAACGGCCCGGCGCGGCTCCCGTGGTGCTGCTGAGCCATCGTGTCTGGCAGAATCGCTATGGCAAAGATCCGTCCATCCTGGGCAAGACCATTCGTGTGGACGAGGTCCCGCGTGTGATCGTAGGCGTGCGCCCACCCGGCATGAATTTTCCGGAAGACGTCGATATGTGGGTTCCTTTGGTTCCCGCGCTTGCCGATGCGAGGAATCTGCTGATCTTCGGCCGCCTCGCCGACGGCGTAAGGCTTCCCGCGGCGCGAGCGGAAATGGACGCTTTGGCGAAGCGCTACGCCGCTGCCCAACCTCCTCCAGGTGAAAAGCGCCAACGCGAACGGCCGCTTGCCGACGTGCAGCCATTCCTCACGGTTTACGGCGTCTATTCCATACGTCCAATGCTCTACGCGATGATCTGCGCCGTCGGCTTCGTGTTGCTGATCGTCTGCGCCGACGTCGCCAATCTGCTGCTCGGGCGCGCCGCTGTGCGCTCGCGGGAAATCTCCATCCGCATCGCGATCGGAGCTGGACGAGTCCGAATCATTCGCCAGCTTCTGATCGAAAGTCTGGCCCTCGCGGCCGTCGGCGGATTTTTCGGATGGCTGGTCGCGCTGGGCGGCCTGCATGCCTTCGATACCGCGACCTCCAAATTCCCCCGGCCGGCATGGGTCGATTTCTCGATGAATCCCCGCGTGTTTCTCTACCTCGCCGCGACCTCGCTCGGCTCCGGCGTTCTGTTCGGGCTGGTCCCCGCGCTGCGGCTTGCGAAAGCCGACGTGAACGATTCGATCAAAGACGGCGGCCAGGCAGCGGCTGGCGGAAGACGCGGCGTTCGCCTTTCGAACCTCTTAGTGGCTTTCGAAATGACTCTTTGCGTAGTGCTGTTGGCTGGCGCGGGATTGCTGATCCGGAGTTGCATCAAGCTCTATAGCGCTCCGCTTGGGGTGAATACCACGAATGTGCTCACCATGCACATTAATCTGCCGGAGGCGAAGTACCCGCGCCCCGCGGATGAAGTCATGTTCGAAACGCAGCTACAGCAGCGGCTCGGCTCGATTCCCGGCGTTTACTCCGCCGGCGTGACATCCACGCTTCCCTCAGCGAACACGGCCGGTTTCGGCTACCAATTGGAAAACACGGATTTCAATTCCGTCCTTCCTCCAGTCGGGACCATCATTACGGCCGGCGATTATTTCCGCGTGATGCGAGTGCCGCTTTTGCGAGGCGGCGACTTCGACTCCAACGGCGACACAGCTTCCGTGATCGTCAATGAAGCGTTTGCCGAGCGGTCCTGGCCGGGAGAAAACCCGTTAGGGCAGCGCGTCCGCCTATCGATTCCCGGCTATCCGCAACCGTGGCTGACCGTGATCGGCGTCGTCGGAGATGTTCAGCAGAACTTCCAGCGTCCGCTTCAATACGATCCTCTGCTTTATCTGCCCTACACGGCGCGGCCGCCGCGCCAGATCTTCCTTGTAGCTAGAACAACCGTGCCGCCGGCTACGCTTGTCGACCCATTCCGCAAAGAGGTCCAAGCACTCGATGAAAATCTTCCGGTCTACGACATTCGCACGCTCGAGAACGTCGTGGCGCAGAATCGCCTGAACGTCGGCGCGTTCGGAGTCCTGTTCACCGTCTTTGCCGCCATCGCGCTGGTGCTCGCCTCAGTGGGACTCTACGCGGTGATGGCGCACGCGGTCAACCGGCGAACGCGGGAGATCGGTCTGCGCATGGCTCTCGGCGGCGGCGCGGGCGATATCCGGCGGATGCTCTTCGCCCAAGGACTGCGGCCATTGATTCTGGGACTGCTCATCGGATTGCCTCTGGCGTTCGGAGTCACGCGCGTCCTGCGCGGCTCGCTGGTCGGCGTGACGCCCGGGGACCCGCTCACGTTCGCCGCGGTAGTCGTAATTCTGTTCGCCGCGGGCGCGCTCGGCTGCATTGTTCCCGTCCGGCGCGCGACAAAGGTTGATCCCTTAATCGCGCTGAGGTCCGAATAACCGGAAAAAGGCATAGAATCTTTCCCGGTCTTTCGGCCAATACCCTCAGAAACCTCGAAACCCTTACCGCCGAGGCGCATCTTAGTGTAAATGAAGGAGCGCCTCGGATGAAAACCTTGTTTGTACATCCAAGTTCCTTGATGTACTCGGAGATCTATCTCCGGCTGGAGCCGCTGGGGCTTGAGCTCGTTGCCGAATCCGCGCGGCGGGCCGGCCACGAAGTCCAGATCTCAGACCTTCAAATCTTCCGCCATAAGGATTTTTTCAAGACGCTCGAGAACTGGAAGCCTGAGGCGGTCGCGTTTTCGCTGAATTACCTTGCCAACATTCCCGAGGTGATCGACCTGGCTAAGGAAACCAAGAAGCGCCTTCCCGAATGCTTCATTTTCGCAGGCGGACATAGCGCCTCGTTCACCGCGAAAGAAATCCTGGAGCACGCCGAAGGCGCGATCGATTGCGTGGTCCGCGGCGAGGGCGAAGCAATCACGCCGCGGGTTCTCGAAGCCGCACACGATCCCGATTGCCTGCGAACGCTCCCCGGAGTTTGCACACCGGCCGGCGACGGCCCCGCCCCTCAATTGGTCGAGAATCTCAACGAGCTACATCCGTCGCGGCATCAGATGCGCAAGCGGAAGAAGTATTTCATCGGGGTGCTCGATCCCTGCGCATCCATCGAGTTCACTCGCGGCTGCCCGTGGGATTGCACGTTCTGCAGCGCTTGGACTTTTTACGGCCGCAACTATCGCAAGTTGAACCCGGAAGCGGCGGCCGAGGATCTGGCTCGCATCGAGGAGCCCGGTGTGTTCGTAGTAGATGACGTGGCGTTCATCCAGCCCGAGCATGGCGACGCGCTGGCTCGCGAAGTGGAACGCCGCGGCGTCAAAAAGCAATACTATCTGGAAACGCGCGGAGATGTTCTGCTGCGAAACAAGGAAGTTTTTCGTCGCTGGAAGAGTCTTGGACTGAAATACATGTTTCTGGGCATCGAGGCGATCGACGATGACGGTTTGAAAGCCCACCGCAAGCGCATCACCATCAAGAAAAATATCGAAGCGCTGGAATGCGCACGGTCCCTGCGCATTCATGCGGCCGTCAACATCATCGCGGACCCGAGCTGGGATGAGCGGCACTTCGCCGCCGTGCGGGAGTGGGCGCTGTCAGTCCCGGAGATCGTGCACGTCACCGTGAACACTCCCTACCCGGGAACCGAAACCTGGATGACGGAGTCGCGCAACTTCACGTCGCGGGATTACCGGCTGTTCGACGTGCAGCACGCGGTGCTGCCGACCAAGCTGCCGCTCGATCAGTTTTACAAGGAGCTGATCAAGACCCAGCAGGTGCTGAATCAAAAGCATCTGGGCTTCGCGGCGCTGAAAGACACCTTCGTCATGGCGGCAGGTTTCCTGGCTCGCGGGCAGACGAATTTCGTCAAGATGCTATGGAAGTTTTCAAGCGTCTATAACGCCAACCGCCAGCTTTCCGATCACAGCCGGCCGTTGAAATATTCGATCGGCTTGCCGCAGGTGCACGCCCAAGGCCGCGTGGATTCGAAGCTGCTGTACATTCATCAAGCCGCCGCCACTGCCGGCGCGCACGGCCAGCATTAAGGAACGTACCAGAGAAACACACCTTTGCCCACGCGCTCCATCGGCGGAAGATGATCTGTCCAAAGATCCACGGGTGGATTGGATTTGAACGTTCCAAGACGAAACAACTTCAGCATCGTGATGCTGGCCGCATTCCAACCGTGTGACGGAGCGTGCGGATCCAGCGGATGGGTCGGCGGAAATTCGCCCACGCTTTGAAGCTCTTCCACACGCGCGCCATTGAAAGGTTCGAAAGCCAGCTCCTTGACGTTTAGCTGCTTCAGCCGCGCGGCGAGCCGCTTCATATCCTGGCCCCAATCGAGATCCGAATCGACGAGGAACTCTTCCGGATGATTTCCGGCGATCTCGTTGAAGTAGGCGATATAGTCGGGATGGCTTCGCGCGGACGCAGCGACCAAGTACGCGAGCAATGCAGCGGAGATCACGCGAGGCACGATTCCCGCCGACCAAAGCCACGCCGCGCCCGCGCCCGCCGCCACGCACAATCCTACGTACGCCGGCAGAATGTGGCGAATTCCAAGATTGATGTGGCCGAAGATAGCGCCGAACACGATCATGCCGCAGGCAAACGCGAGCGGCGTCAGCGCTCGGCGCTTCCAACATGCAACCGCGCCAATCCCGATCAACGCGAGCAGCGCTAGCGGCGTCTTCACCGCCATCGCGACCGGATAGTAATACCACCAGCCATGCTCGCCGTATTGGCCAAGCAAATACCCAGGATGGCCCAGTCCGTTGTGCGCCATGACATCGCGAATGCCCTGCCACAGCTCCGGCGCGGGCACGCGGTTGAAGTGAAACCGATAGCCCGCCCAGATGCAAAATGCCGCCGTCGAAATCACAATCGCCGCCGAAGGCGCGGTGCGTCGTAACCGCTCCCAGACTGGCTTGCGCTGCGCGAGATAACAGGCCAGGGCAGCCAGCCCGGCGGCGGGCAAGAACGCGAGCGACGAGAATTTCGAGAGCACGGCAAGCGCAAGGGCTGCGCCGAAGAGCACGGCTCGCTTCCACTCTGGCCGTTCCAGCCACAAGAGCATCG
>JASHRP010000307.1 GCA_030037375.1 Bryobacteraceae bacterium
ATCGGGACTATCGAGAAAGGTAAATTCGCCGACATCATCGCGGTTTCAGGAAATCCGCTGGCGGATGTCTCTGAAATGGAGCGCGTGCGCTTTGTGATGAAAGGCGGCAACGTGATACGCGACGATTTCGCGCGCCGCTGAGAAGCCATGAGGCTCGTGTTACGGGTAACCTTGCAGCCTCGGTTCCCCGTGCTTCCACGGCGGAGGCAATCCGAATCCGTCGTGATTCGGCATCTTCACCTTAGGCAAGCTCTGGGCGTCGAGAACTTCGTCTTCTTTGATGACGTCGTTCTTGAACAGAATGTAAGCCGTGAGCGCGTACACCTCATCGGGCTTGAGCGATCCTTCGTCCCCCAGCGGCATCCCGCGATTGATGTAGTCCCAAATCGTGGTCGCGAACGGGGAGTGAACCGCCATGGCGTTCGAGTCATTCACGCACGGCGCGAGACATGCCATCGCCATCGCCGGTTGACCTGGCTTGCTGCGGATGAGAGTGGGAGCAGGCCCTCCCGCGCCGGTCCCCCCGTGGCAGCCGTTACAGCCTTTGCTCACGAACAGAGCCGCGCCCTCCTTGGCCGTGCCGTGTCCTTGCGGGAGCTCTTTTCCCGTCGGGCTGATGGTGATATCCCAGGCGCGAATTTCTTCCGGCGTCGGAGTCCTCCCCACGCCATAAGTAGGCGATTGCGCCCAGGCGCTCTGAGAGACCGCGAAGACCGCGGCAATGAGCGTAACTTTACGCCAGCCCATTGTGCACGCTCCCATCCGCAGCCACTCTCCACGGTTGAACGCTGTTGTCCGCGCCCGGTACGCGATAATCCTTGTTCAATGGCTGGTTCCAATACTTCGCGACTTCGGCTCGCGTAGGCTGCACAGTTCCCAATTGGTCCGTACAGCGCGACATCAGCGTGCACTCTTGTCCGTTCCAGTTCCAATGGAGACCGAATCGAGTGTGCGCCATCGGCAACGCCGGTGAGCGAAGCTCCGCGGCTTTCCAGCTCTTGCCTCCGTCCGTCGATATCTCCACGCTCTTGATCGCGCCGCCGCCGGACCACGCCAGCCCGCTGATCTCATAAAAACCGGGCCCTGACAGTTGCTGGCCGCCGGAAGGAAACGTGATCACCGACTTCGGCCCGATCTCATGAGTTAACGCCGCCACCTTTGGATCGGGATTGATGTGACCGTAATCGTCGTAGGTCATATAGTAGCGGTCCACGACCTTGATGCGCCGGAGATACTTGATCTGATAAATCCCCTCGAAGCCGGGAACCATCAGACGCAGAGGAAAGCCCTGCTGCGGACGGAGGGGCTCGCCGTTCATTGCGTAACAGACCGCGCAATCGTCCATCGCCTTCCCCAGCGGGATGCTCGATGCGCCCTTCACTTCCTCAGCGCCCTCCGCGACGATCCACGACGCGCCGCTCTGTACGCCCGCTTCCTTCAGCAGCAACGGTAACGGAACGCCTGTCCACTCCGCGCAGCTAGTCAGCCCGTGCGTTTCCTGAACGGTCTTGTGTGTCGGCCGGGCTCGATTTCCCAAGCACTCGATGAAGTGGATCCGCGATACGTATGGGAGCCGCTTTAGCTCATCCATGGTGAAGATCAGCGGCCGGTCCACCATTCCGTGGATCATCAGACGATGCTCCTTGGGGTCGATGTCGGGAACGAAGGAGCCGCGGTGTGTCGCGGTATAGAACAACGACGACGGCGTGATGATCCCGGAGGAATCTTGCAGCGGAGTCAAAACGTGGAACGTGAGCCCGAATTCGTCCGGCGAATGCCTCTCCGCCACCGGCACTCGAATCGAGTTGACGAAACGCGAGCGTTCCCCATAAGCGATCAGATCGTCGATTTTCTTTTGGGGCATCCCTTGCGTCTGGGACTTCGCGACCTTTGCGCCGCCTGCCAGACCAGCCAACGCCGCGCTACCCCTCAGGAATCCCCGACGATTCGGCTTCTTCGAGTCCATGGACCACTCCTTGACAGACAAAGTCTCGGAAATTCGTGTTCTCGGCCTTCCGGTCGATAAGAGTATACATCTATTTTTTTCGTGGTGGCTCAGTCAGGCCGTAGCGTAAGTTACGACCACTTTGCCGCAACGAAATGCCCGCTGATCGAGCAGCCGCAGGCTGCGCTTGTGGCTGAAAACCGTGCGCCCGCCTCCCAGCGCCACCGGAATGATCACGAACTGATACTCATCCACAAGTCCAGCCTCGCCGAGTTGCGCGGCGACTGAGCCGCTACCGAGCACAGCGATGCCGGGCCCGCCGCCAGCCTTGAGCGCGCGAACGGAACTCGTCAGCTCGCCTTCTAACAGGCAGCTGTTATTCCAGGCCGGCTGGATCGTTCTGGACGCCACATATTTTTTCCGGGCGTTCATTCCCTTGGCGACGACCGGCATCTGCTGCGCGGCCATCGGCGTGGGCCAGAAGGCTGCCATTATCTCGTACGTTTTGCGCCCGAAGAGCAACTCGCCGTCCCCGCCCGCGTTGCCGTTCACCCAATCCGCGAATTCCGGGTCGTCCTGGACTTCGTGAGCCCAACTCATGCCGCCATGAGCGTCCACAAAGTAACCGTCGATCGAAATCGACTCGAACACAAGCAGCTTTTTCAAGAGATTCCGTTCACGCCGCGGCCAGGATCGTTACCACGGCGGTTGCGCCCGACCCGCCGAGGTTCTGCGCCAGCCCGATGGAATGCCGGGCGACTTGAAGCTCTCCGGCTTCGCCGCGAAGCTGCGCGACTACGTCGCAAATCTGTCCCGTTCCGGTCGCGCCTACCGGGTGACCCTTCGACTTCAAGCCGCCGCTCGGGTTCACCGGACGCTCGCCCTTCAAGCAGGTCCGCCCTTCCAGCGCATAGCGCCCGCCTTCGCCTTTCGGAACGAACTCCAAATCCTCCGTGGCAATGATCTCGGCGATGGTGAAACAGTCGTGTAGTTCGGCGAACTCGATGTCGCGCGCGGTCACGCCTGCCATCTTGTACGCCTTCTCGGCCGCAAGCCGGACCGCGCGGAAAGTAGTGATGTCTTCTTTGGAGTCCAGCGCCACGTGATCCGACGTCTGAGCGATTCCCAGAATTTTGACCGGCTTACCGGTAAACTCGCGAGCCCGTTCGAGCGGCGCCACCATCACCGCCGCCGCGCCATCGCTGATCAAGGAACAATCGAACACGGTCAGCGGATCGGAAACGGGTTTGCCGGCCAGGGCTTGCTCCATCGTGATGACCTTGCGCATGTGGGCAAACGGATTCTTCGCGCCGTTGGCGTGATTCTTGACGGCGACCGCAGCCAGCATTTCGCGGGTGGTCCCGTACTGGTACATATGCCGCCGCGCAATCATCGCGAACAGGGCGGGGAAGGTCGCGCCAACGCGCACCTCGCCCGAGCAATCCCCAGCCCCTGCCAGGATTTCCGCGACTTTCGCCGTCGGCCGCGAGGTCATTTTTTCGACCCCGCTCACCAGGACCAGGTCGTATAACCCCGCTCCAACGGCAGAAACGGCCTGAAAGAAGGCCGCGCCGCTCGAGGCGCAGGCGGCCTCGATCCGGGTGCACGGAACGCCGGTTAAGCCTAGCGCCGACCCGACGTAGGGCGCAATGTGATTCTGGTCGACAAACGCTGGGCCGGCGAAGTTCCCGAGATAGAAAGCCTCTACTTCTGAAGGACTTACGTGAGCATCGGCCAGGCATTTCTCGCCTGCCTCGACCGCCAGGGAGCGCAAATCCCGGTCGGGAAAAGCTCCGAATGCGGTCTTGCCAATTCCGATGACCGCGACGCTTCTCATCCCCATATAATGTTAAGATAACGCCGCCGATCAATGTATTGCTACGATCCGGACTGCACGATCCGTCGAGCCTCTTCGTCACGTTGTGTAGGAAGAGGTGTCCGGCGTGCTCGCTGTTCTGAGAGAAACGATGAGTGAGGCTCCTCGGTCAACCCGATTTGACGACGCTCCGCTGTCTTCGGAGCGCGAAAGCCGGTTTGTTGCCGAAAACATGCGGCGCGTATTCCTGCTGATCTACCGGATCGTGGGAAACGTCGCTGACGCCCAAGACCTGACCCAGGAAGCGTTCATCAAGGCGCTTCAAAGGCAGGATCAGTTGAAGGATCTGGAGAAGGCGGCCCACTGGCTTTCCCGCATCGCCAGCAACACGGCGATCGATTTTTTACGCAGATCGGGCCGGATCAGCTTTTCGGACTTGGAAGATCTGCCGGAGCCTCTGGTTAGCTCGCGCGAGGAAAGCCCGGAGCAGCGCGTGCTGCGCCATGAACATCGCGAGACGCTGGAGCAAGGGCTGGGGGTTCTGACCACCCGGGAGCGGACCGCTCTGCTGCTGCGCGACGTCGAGGATCTGCCGGCGGAAGAAGTCGCCGCGCGGCTGAACTGCTCAAAGGCGACCGTGCGGTCCCACATCGCGAACGCGCGAGTCAAGCTGCGCCGGCATTTTGACAAGAGGCAAGGATAAAGAGGAAGGCCCAATGTCCCGGCACGTAGCAGAAGCGGATCTGGCGCTCTACATCACCGGCGATCTCTCTCTATGGAAGAACGCCGCGGTGACGGTGCACGCGGCTGGCTGCGAAGCTTGCCGTCTGCGATTGGAATCCTATCGCCAGAGCCGGAGGAGACTCAAGCAGGCCGCCGCGGAGTTGCCTGTCGGTGAAGATTGGGACCGTTTGGCCGCGGAAATGACCGCGAATATTCGCGTGGGTTTGGCCGCGGGCGAGTGTGTCGCTCCCCGGCGCAGCCGGACGGCAGCGTTTGTGCATCGGCCCGTGGCGATATGGGCCGGCGTCGCGGCGGGAGCTGTGGTGTTGATCGGCACGGCCTTCTGGTTGAATCTGCCGGTGTCCGATACGGAGTCGCTGGCGCGCGCCGCGCGGGGCTTGGTTCACGGGACGGTTCAATCCGGCAGTACGCGAGCGGCAGCCGAGGATCGCGGAGCGGTTGTCGAAGCTTCCGCGGACGGGGTCGAGCTGAGAGAGAATGGCGTGGCGGTTTCAATTCCGCAGGCTGCGTCACGGCCGGTCGCGGTGACGGTGAGCGCGCCGGGGTCGGCAAGCGCCCGCTATGTGGATGGCGACACCGGCCAGATGACAATTACGAGCGTGTATGTTCAGTAAGCGCAGATTCGCGAGTGTCGCCGTTGCATCCGCGCTTGCCGCGGCGGCGCAGACTCCGATCACCAAGATCGACCTTCCGAAGGACAAAGACGCTCCCATCACTCTGGTCTCCTACGATTCGGGCGAATCGAAAGTCACCCCGAGAGGCGGCGCTTATCTGGTCGATTTCCATCCAACGCTGTCGCTGCGCAACGCGAGCTCGAAGCGAATTCGCAGCGTGACCTTGGTGGTGGAAGCCAATGAGACTACGACCGGCGGCAAGGCCTCCGTTTCGGTGCCGAGCCTGGACATCGCTCCCGGCGATACCTTCCCGCTTCATATCAATCAAACTCTTCTATGCCCGGCTCCGGGCAATCCTTCGGTTGAGGTTCAACTGGACGGAGTGCTGTTTGACGACCTGACCTTCTACGGTCCGGACCGGCTGCATTTGCAGCACAACATGACGGTATGGGAGCTGGAAGCCAGGCAGGATCGGAAGTTCTTCAAGAACCTGCTCGATACCTCGGGAGCCCAGGCGTTGCAGAATGAGATGATCGAAAGCCTCGCGCGGCAGGCCGAGATCCCGCAGCCGAATGTGCAGATGGCTCGCGGCCGCGCGACGACGGCTGAGTCCGGGCAGGACATGCAGTTCGCTTTCCTGCATATGCCCGATTCGCCGCTGGAGATCACCAACGGTCTGGCGAAGATTTCGGCGAATGAAGCCGGCGGGCCGCGCTTCGCGGTGCACAATGTCTCAAAGCGGCCGGTGCGGCATTTGGAAATCGGGTGGATCTTGCGGGATCAGGATGGGCGCGAATTTCTCGCCGCGTCTCTGCCTGCGGATTTGAACCTCGCGCCCGGACAAACCGGACAGGTTATGGAAGACGCGTCATTGCGCCTTACCGGCCATGGCTCGATTCAAGGAATGAAGGGATTCGTCTCCAGCGCCCAATTCACCGACGGTACTTACTGGATACCAACGCGCGCCGAGCTCGGCGATCCTGCCCTGCGTGGCGTGGTCGCGCCTTCGCCCGAGGAGCAGCGCCTTTCCTCGATCTATCGCAAGAAGGGTTTGAACGCCCTGATCGAGGAGCTGAAGAAGTTCTGATCCGCTGGGGCGTGCTCGGCGCCGCGCGCACCGCGCGGAAGCGCATGCTGCCCGCGATTCTCGCCGCGAAGCAATCCATTACAGCAGTCGCGAGCAGAGATCCCGCGAAGGTTGCCGAGTTTCAGAAGCAATTCGGCATCGCGCGAGGATACACTTTGGCGGACGCGCACCAGATGCTGGAGAGCACTGAAATCGACGCTGTCTACGTCGCGCTGCCGAACTCGATGCATTCTGAGTGGACCGTGCGGGCGCTTGAAGCGGGGAAGAATGTGCTCTGCGAAAAGCCGATGGCTTTAAGCGTGGCAGAGGCGGATCGTATCGTTGCGGCATCGGCCGGGCGCGTGGTGATGGAGAACTTCTCGTATCGGGTCCCGCAGCCGCTTGCGCCGATCGCTTCCATCGAAGCGCACTTTTCCTTTCAAGCAACTGAAGACCATCGCGTGCGCTACAGCCGCGAGCTCGGCGGCGGGAGTTTTCTCGACCTCGGCTGCTATGGCGTGGATTTTGTACACCGCTTGCTCGATTGCCGGATGGAGCTAAGCAGCGT
>JASHRP010000026.1 GCA_030037375.1 Bryobacteraceae bacterium
GTTTCCTGCCTGAGTTTGTCTTGAAACTGCTTACGCAACAATAGGGTGAATGATCCAGGGGTGGCAGTACACCGGTACCCCAACTTTTGGGACTGGCTAGATAGGCCGCACAGGGCCGGCGCGGCCCTCATAGCTCTAAAAGCGCACGCCGGCGGTTTATAAAGGAGGGATTATGGCCCGTCAGAATTCATTTCCCCGCAGCGCGATTTTCGCGACATTCGCTTCCTTGGCTTCGATCGCAATCGCGCAGACTACCGTCGGAAGGGCGGCGGCGCCGGTCAGCGGCTGCCAGAGTCTTCCCAAGCAGCCCGACCTGAAAGCCGCCCTCGTCCAAGCCGCTTCGGCCGAGATGAGCGGGCTGAACAATCATATGTGGGCCGCCATCGTCGATCGCGACGGCGTAGTATGCGCGATCGCTTTCTCCGGCAAAGCCCGGGATTCGCAGTGGCCCGGGAGCCGGGCGATCTCGGCGCAGAAAGCCAATACTGCCAATGCTTTCGGCCTGGATTCTTCATCCGAAAGTGACGGCTCCGGCCAGAGCAAAGGCCTGGCCCTTTCGACCGCGAATCTGTATAGCGCCGTCCAGCCCGGCGGAAGCCTCTTCGGACTCCAGGCGAGCAATCCGGTGGACGCAAACGTCGCCTATCGCGGCAATCCCGCGGCGTACGGCTTGCCCTCGGATCCGATGGTCGGCGGCAAGATCGGCGGCGTGAACGTGTTCGGCGGAGGGTTGCCTTTGTTCGCCGAGGGGCAGAAGATGGTCGGCGGCCTTGGCGTCAGCGGCGACACGAGCTGCGCCGACCACATGATCGCCTGGAGGGTCCGCAACATCCTCAAGCTCGACCACATGGCCGGAGTCGGCGGCGTCTCCGGCGATCCCGCGCGCCCCGACAACATCATCTACGACCTCGGCTCGAATGGCCAGAGCGCCGGCGGCTTCGGACACCCCAAATGCGTCAACACTGGCGACCAGACGAAGCTGCCGCCGGTGATCCAATAAACCTCACCAATACTGATGCCCGTTCGGAATCGCGCCGGGAAATAGGTAGGCATACGCCAGAACGACCAATCCCACCAGCAGCGCCAGCGCGGCGCTATGCTTCAGCACCGCTCGAAATAGCAAGCCCTCCTTGCCCTGCTGGCCCGTCGCGGCACAGCCAATTACCAGCGATTGTGCGGCGATCATCTTGCCCATCACTCCTCCAGCGCTGTTGGCCGCGCCCATCAAAATCGGACTCAGCCCCAGATGTCGCGCCGTGATCACCTGAAAGCTGCCGAATAGCGCGTTCGACCCCGCATCCGTCCCGCTCAGCGCGACGCCCAGCCATCCGATTAACGTCCCGAACAGGGGGAACAGCGCGCCGGTGTGGGACATCGCCATGCCCATGGTCGCGTCCATGCCGCAATAGCGCGTCAGGAACCCCGTGCCGAGCATCGCCATGATCGCGACCACGCTCCACGAAAGCCGCGCGATGCAGCGTACGAACACCCCGAGCGTCCTGCGTAATGATAATCCCGCAACCAGCCCCGCGACGATCCCCGCAAGGAAGACGGCCGTCCCCGGCGCGGCGAGCCACGCGCCGTCGAACAGTGCTGGCTGTGGCTCAGGCTGGGGAACCACCGGAGGCATGCGAACGGTCTGCAAATGCAGCCCCGGCACAGGCTGATTGAACGTGGTCTGCTCCAGCGTTCTGTTCACCTTGGGCAATCCCCAAATCACCACGAAGACTCCGATCAACACAAACGGCAGCCATGCCCAGGCAGCTCTCCTGAAGGGCAGCGCCCCGCGCGCATCCCCGAGCGGATCCGAGCTCTTCGGCTTCCAAACGCGATGAAAGAAAATCGCCAGAACGATCAGCGTGACGATCCCGCTGATCAGATCCACCAGCGCCGCATCCATGTAATTCGACCAAAAGAATTGGATCGCCGCGAACGTGACGCCTCCCGCCAGCAATCCCGGCCACACCGCCAGCGTCTCGCGAGCGTTGCACATGATGCGGATCAACCAGAACGGCAGAACCAGCACGCTCCACGGCAGAATGCGCCCGAGCATCGCGCTGAAGTCCGCCTCCGGCAGCCCCGTTACGGCCACCAGCGTGCGCACCGGATTTCCCAGCGACCCGAAGGCCACCGGAGCCGAATTCGCAATCAAACAAATCAGCGTCGTCTCGAATGGCGGAAACCCCAGGCCGATCAGCATGGCCCCTGTGATCGCCACCGGCGCGCCTCCGCCGCCCGCGCCTTCCAGCAATCCTCCAAACGCGAACGCGATCAGCAGAACTTGCAAGCGCCGGTCGGTGGAGATATTGGCGATCGATTGCTTGACCAGCGAAAACTGCCCGGATTCGACCGATACGTCATAAACGAACACGGCGGCGACCGCGATCCAGGCGATGCGGAACCATCCGTAAACCAGTCCATCCGCCACCGCCCCCGCGACCATCCTCGCCGGCATCCGGAAAACCGCCAGTGACACGATCACTGCCGCGAGGAATCCGAAAACCGCCGCAAGCCACGCCGCCGTGCGCCGGATCGCGAGGAAATAGATCAGCGTGCTGATGGGAATCGCGGCCGCGATGGTGGACAGCCAGGCATTGCCGAGCGGATTGAAATTTTGCAGCCAGGGCTGGCCCATTCGCTCCCGCTGAAGGCGTCCTTCCGGCCCACCAGCGTACTACTCTTCGCGCGACTTCTACAACCAGCCGGTGTTATTCTGTATTGCAGTTTCACCTACAGGAGGGAAGATGAAATTTGTAACTGGAGTCGTGTTAGGGATCGCGCTGAGCATCGGAGCGAGCGGATTGCTGGCGCAGAGGGATTTCCATCCCCGCCTGACCAAGGCAATCGAAGCGATGCGGGACGCGCGAGCGTACATGCAGGAAGCTCCGCATGATTTCGGCGGGCACAAGGCGGAAGCCATCCGCGCCACCGACGAAGCGATCAGGCAGTTGGAACTCGCGCGGGAATATCGTCCCCGGTAAGCACAGCGATTTTCTCGCTCCCTGAGCGCCCGAAGGCCCTTTCGAGTTTCACAGGTCCATCGTCAAAACATCTTTTACCGGCTCAAAGCCCTCGGCCGACAGCCGGTATTGGATCGAGAGACTACTCGGCATCTTGCCGGGCACGGCTTTGTACTCGACGGCCGTCACGTCCAGCTCGTCGCCGGCCACAATCACGATCGAACTGTCGCTCCCGTAGCTGCGGAATCCGGAGTCTCGGCTTTGAGGTAGGCGTGGCAATCCGTAGTTACGCTCGCCATCCAACCCGTAGTTCGCCTCTCCAAAGGGCCCGGGAATAGATACAGATAGCCTTGGCGCTCGCGCCGAGCCGGCTCCGCTGTCATTCTTGATCGAAAGGATGATCTGGAACACAGCGCTCCTAGCGACCCGCCACATGAGTCTCAAACGTGGATGACGCTCATCCGTGCGAGCTCCCATTTTTGCGATCTCATCGGGCTTTGCAATGTCCGTGGAAGATCCACGCCTGATGTAGACCGCGTTGGCGCTCAATTTCCCGAAAGGCTTATTTAGGGCACGACGGCGGTCCTGGGTCGGAATACGAAAGACACGGAACACTTCGGCCACCCTGGACGGCATCAACGCCAACGAGAATTACCGCTTCGGCTCGCCGCCAGGCGTTCGCAAACGCGAGGATGTCCTTTATTAGCTCGCCTTTTTTCCTCGTCGGTCGAGAGGCGGTATTGTTGGCTCTTGAAATCGAGCGAAGTGTTTTCGTCCTCATTCAGCAACGCCTCAAGCTGCGCAGCATTCATGTCGGCCACTTCTCGCATTAATCTAGCCTATCGTCTTTTTCTCTCGAAATCGCGAGAAAACCCAGCTTATCTCA
Organism: Bryobacteraceae bacterium; assembly: GCA_030037375.1. Taxonomy (GTDB): domain Bacteria; phylum Acidobacteriota; class Terriglobia; order Bryobacterales; family Bryobacteraceae; genus Palsa-187. The sequence continues at coordinate 3,847 of JASHRP010000026.1, forward strand.
TGCGCAAGAACCCGCTAACTGGCATTATGCGCAACAAGAAACTCGCCCCGATTTGACGCAAACACAGCAGTCCCATGAAGCGCAAGGAACCGTGATCCACTGCATCGAATCGCCGAGCGCGGGCCCAATCATTCGTCCCGCAGCGCCGTCATTGGATCCACCCGCGCCGCCCGCCGGGCGGGGAAGAACGCCGCAGCCATCGCGATCAGCAACAACACCGGCGCGATCGAGCCGTAAATCGCCGGGCCGATGTCGTAACCGAGCGGGAACGAAGCTCGCAGCACCCGGCCTGCGGCGTCGCTCAGAATTACGCCCATCCCGATCCCCGCAAGCACCGGCGCGAGTCCCTGCCGCACCACCATCTTCATCACCTTCATCCGGTCGGCGCCAACAGCCATGCGAATCCCAATCTCGCGCGTGCGCCGGCTCACCGAGTACGACATCAGCGCGTACAGCCCGATCATCGCCAAAGCGACTCCCATGATCCCCATGCCTCCGATGATCCGCGTGAGCACCTGCGAGATCCGCACCGCCATTGCGTCATAGAAGTGCTCCATGGTTTGCAGATCGCCGATGGGCATGTTTGGATCGAGCTCCTTCAACAGCGCGCGCACCGGTGCGGCCAGGGTCGCGGAGCCGCCCTCGGATGCCGCAAACAGAGTCAATAAGCCGGGACGCATTTGACGGTAGGGAAAATAAATGTACTGGGTCGGCGCCTCACCGATGAAGATGTAGCGGCTGTTGCGCGCGACCCCCACCACTTGCACCGAGCCCAGCCCGTTGACACGAACCCTTTTGCCGATCGCATCCTGATTCGGCCAGTAATGCGCCGCGAAGGTTTCGTTCACCACCGCCACGCGAGGAGTGCTGGCCGTGTCGGTCGCCGCGAATGCCCGGCCCCGTAGGATCGGGATGCCGAGCGTCTCGAAATACCCTTCATTCACGCGGCCGGAAAAGATGAGTGCCGAATCCTGGCCGCTGGGAAAACGAAATCCCTCCGGCTGGACGACGGTTACATCGTGCAGGCCGAGGGGCTGAGCGGAACTGAGAGCCACCGACGTCACACCGGGCAACGCTCGGCTGCGCCGCACGAGTTCGTCGCAGAAGCGCAGGAACTGCGCGTCGTCGTAGTGGACCAAGGCCGGATCGACGCTGACCATCAACAGGTGGCCGGTGCGGAACCCCATACCGCCTGGATTGAGCTCGCCCGCGAAGCCGCGGTAGACGAAGACCGCAACGGTTAGCACCAACATGGCAGCGGCGACTTGCGAGGAGACCAGAGAATTGTGCCCCCACATTCGCCGTCGACCCAGCTCCGTATCGCCGGCCTTGAACGCGTGGGTCAGGCTCGCGCGGGTGGTTTGAATTGCCGGAATCAGGCCGAATAGCAGAACGCTGCCTATGGCGACGATCAAGCTGAACAGCAGCGCGCGCCGGTCGAGTTGCATCGTGGGAATGACCACCAAGTCGGTTGGAAACTGGATCTGCCGCATGAGCTGGATCACCAGGTACGCCAGCGGCAATCCCAGCAAGCCTCCCGCAATTGCGATTAAGGAGCTTTCGGTCAGAAGCTGCCGGATCAGCCGTCCTCGTCCCGCGCCGACCGCGAGCCGCAAGGAGATCTCGCGGGCCCGCAACGGCGCGCGGCTGGTCAGCAATCCCGCGACATTCGCGCATGCCACGATCAGCACCGCGATGCCGAGCACCGTAAGGATGGCCGCAAACGCCGTGAAGATGCGGACCCGGATGATGTTCATTTGCAGCGCCGTCCGCAAGACCAATCGCTGGTTGCGATTCGTGTCCGGATGCTCGCGCTCCAGATTCTTGGCGATGGTGTCTAACTCCGCCTGCGCCTGCGCCGGCGAAACACCCGGCTTCAGCCGGCCGTTCGCGACCAACTCCCACGTTGCCCGGTCGTCCAGCGTTCTCTGACCACCGGAAACTCTCGGCCACATCATCATCGGGATATAAAACGCGGGAGGGTGGTCGCGATCCGTGCCTGTGAAAGATTCGGGCATCACACCGATCACGGTGAAGACGATTCCCGCGATCTCAACCGTGCGCCCAATGATATTCGGATCCGCTCCCAACTCCTGCCACAGTGCGTAAGTCAGCACCGTTACCGCATCGCGTCCGCGGACCTGATCTTCTTCAGGACGGAACACGCGGCCGAGCATCGGCGCAACGTCGATCACGTCGAAGAAATTCCCGGTCGCGGCCACGCAGCGTTTCACAGTGGCCACCTCGCCTGGATGAGCGGCGAATCCGGTGGCGAAGCTGTCATAGGCCGCGAGGCCTTGGAAGCTGCGGCTCTGGTCTCGGATGTCGGTGTAGTTGGGATACGAGGTGCCGACATAGGTAAAATCTGACGTCGTATGCTCCGATCCGACGTTGACAATCTCGGCGGGCCGGGGAACTGGCAGCGGACGAAACAGCAGAGCGTCCGCCACGCTGAACATGCCGACATTCGCTCCGGTCCCGAGGGCGAGTGAAAGTATGCAGGTGAATGTGAATCCGGGATTCTTGGCGAACATGCGCAGCCCGTGAATCATATCGCGCCAGATCATCTCGATCCAGGTCCAGACGCCGCCGGCTGCGGCTTCGCGAGCTTCCTCGGCCACGCGAGCCACCGATCCCAGCTTGCGCCGCGCGGCAAACGCAGCTTCCTCCGGACTCATTCCAGCATCGATGTTCCGCTGCATTTCGCGGTCGAGATAATCTTGGATCTCGGCGTTCGGATCGTCGCAGCGGCGGAACATTTCATTCCTCCCGTAGAGCCGTCATCGGATCCACCAACGCCGCCCGCCGAGCCGGTGCGTACGCGGCCGCGATCGCGATGAGCAACAGTATCGGCGCGACCCATCCGTAAATCGAAGGGCCGATCTCGTAGCCGAGCGGAAAAGACCTCTTGAGCAAGTCTCCCGCTCCCACGCTCAACGCCAATCCCGCCGCTATGCCCGCGAGCACCGGAATCAGCCCCTGCCGCACCACCATTCGCATCACGTTCATCCGGTCCGCGCCGACGGCCATCCGAATCCCGATTTCGCGCGTGCGCCGGCTCACCGAATACGACATCAGCGCATACAACCCGATCATCGCGAGCGCTAGCCCCATGATCCCCATTGCTCCGATGATCTCGACGATTACCTGGCCGATGCTGGTGGCGCGTGCGTCGTAGTAATACTCCATCGTTTGAACGTTGTACATCGGCATGTTCGGCTCGATGTCCAGAACCAGCCGGCGCAACGGCTCCAACAGGCTTGCGGAATCGCCCGCGGCAACAGCGAACAGCGTCATGTCGATCTGGCTCATTTGCCGGTAGGGCAGATAAAGGAAGTCAGTCGGCGGCTCAGTTATGAAAAGGTAGCGGCTGTTCTTGGCAACCCCAACCACCTCCGCCCATCGGACGCCGTTCACCAGAATTCGCTTGCCGAGCGGATTCTGATTCGGCCAATAATGCTCGGCGAGCGTTTCATTCACCACGGCTACCGGCGGCGCGGTCGAGGTGTCGGTGGCGGCAATTCCGCGGCCGCGCAGGATCGGGATTTCGAGAGCGTCGAAGTAATGTTCGCCGATTCGGCTGCCGTAAACGAGGGCGCTGTTCTGGCCGGCGGGAAAATGGAAGCCCTCAGGCTGAATTGAGAATGGATCGAGCACGCCGGCGGGCTTTGCCGAACTGAGCGCGGCCAATCTTACACCGGGAACCGCCGCGGAGCGCTGGCTCAGCTTTTCGTAGAACTGCATTGCCTGAGCGTCGGTGTAACGGAGCCCTCGAGGCCGGACCGTGATCATGGCGATGTGGTCGCGGCGGAATCCCATGCCTCGATTGAGCTCGCCTCCAAAGGCCCGGTAGGAGAATGCGGACAATGTGAGCAATACCAGCGAGAACGCGACCTGAATCGCCACCAGCAGGTTTCGTCCCGAGAAGCGGCTCCTGCCAAGCTCGACGTCGCCTGCCTTGAATGCCGTGGTGAGGTTGCTGCGGGTGGTCTGAATCGCTGGAATCAATCCAAACAGAATTACGCTGCCCATCGCGATGAGAACGCTGAACAGCAGGGCGCGTTGGTCCAGCTCGATGCGAGGGACGACGAGCAGGTCATTCGGGAATTGGACCCGGCGCATGATCTGGATACACGCATATGCCAGCGGAAGGCCCAGCAGACCGCCGGCGATGGCCATGAGCGAGCTTTCGGTGAGCAATTGGCGGATAAAACGGACTCGTCCCGCGCCGACGGCCAGTCTCAATGCAATCTCACGAGCGCGAAGAGGGGCTCGGCTGGTAAGCAGTCCGGCGACATTCGCGCACGCGACAATCAACACCGCGATGGCGAGCAACGCCAAGATTCCCACCAGTGCGGTATAGACCTGGTTCTGGCGCAAGTTCATCTGCAATTCGGTGATCGCGGTCAGACGCTGCTTGCGATTCGTATCGGGATGGGCCCGCTCCAGATTTGCAGCGATGGTGTTCAACTCCGCCTGGGCCTGGCTGAGCGAGACTCCGGGCTTAAGGCGGCCCTTGACGGTGAACGACCAGTTGCTCCGGTCGTCCAAGGTTCGCGGATCGCCGGAGACGGCTGGCCACATCGCGGCAGGAATATAAAAGGCAGGAGTCCAGATATGATCGGGCCCAGTGAACGATTCGGGCGCGATTCCCACCACGGTAAAATCGATTCCCGCGAGCCGCACCTTGCGGCCCACGATCTTCGGATCCGCGCCTATCGCCTGCCAGGTGGGATCGCTCAAGACCACGACCGCGTCGCGGCCGCGAACTTGGTCCTCGTCCTGCCGGAAGCCTCGCCCAAGCGCGGGGTGCACTTCCATCACGTCGAAAAAGTTGCCGGCCACGGCCATGCCGCTCTTCACCTGCGCCGCCGCCTGCGGATCCGCGGCGAGTCCCACAGTGATGGTGGAAAACGCGGTCAGGCCCTCGAAGCTCCGGCTTTGGTCTCGAATGTCGAGGTAGTTCAGGTAAGAGGTTTGGACATAGCTGAAGTAGCCGAGGCTGTAGTGAGATCCAACGGTAATGACCTCTCCTGGCCGTGGCACGGGAAGCGGCCGTAGCAGCAACGCGTCCGCGGCGCTGAACATCGCCACGTTCGCGCCGGTGCCGAAGGCGAGCGAAAGGACGCACGTCAAAGTGAATCCGGGATTCTTAGAGAACATCCGGACGCCGTGGCGCAGATCGCGCCACAGCATCTCGATCCACGTCCAGACGCCGCCCGCGGCGGCTTCGCGCGTCTCCTCAGTCACCCGAGCCACCGGCCCGAGCTTCCGTCGCGCGGCGAGCAAGGCTTCTTCAGCGCTCATCCCCGCTTCGATATTCCGCGCCGTCTCGCGCTCGAGATAATCCTGAATCTCGGCGTTTACGCCGTCATCGTCTCCGCGGCTGAATCGGTTCATGAGCCGGTTTCCGAGGGCCGCATGATGCGGCCGATCGCCTCCGTCAGCCGGTCCCATTTCGACGATTCGTTGAGCAGATGCTTGCGGCCCTTCGGCGTCAGACGATAAAACTTCGCTTTGCGATTGTTCTCCGAAATCCCGTCCTTCGCGGCAAGCAATCCTTGCCGCACCAGGCGGTGCAGGGCGGGGTAGAGCGAGCCGTGCTCCACCTGAAGCACGTCAGCCGAGCCCCGCTCGATCGCATGCGCGATCGTGTGGCCGTGCGCCGGTCCGAACAGCAGCGTCCGGAGAATCAGCATGTCGAGCGTGCCTTGCAGGAGTTCGATCTTCTCCCTGCTCATTCCGGTAGACATTCTTCTGGAAGAATAAGGCCGCTTCGGTAGAATGTCAAGGGGAGTACCTGCCGGTACCTGGTTAATTCTGCGTGAGCGCCTTCTCGATGTGATCAACCACGAGATATTCAACTGGTCCCGTCTTCGGCTCCAGCCACAACCCGAGTTGCTCCTCAACCGCTTCTCTCAGCCCACGGCTTTCCAATGGCGCTCATACAGGAGCTCGAACGCCGTCTGATCACCCTTGCCAGCTCGCGAAATGAGTTCCGCGTCCGTCATTCGCGCTTATTTGAACCCCGATCGCGCATCCTGCCTATTGGTAGCGGAACTCGAGGGAAGGTTACGCTGCGCTACTAACTAATGGCCGATCTCATCTCCCATGCCGGTTTTGAGCGGCCGCGCCGCAACCGCGCGATTTGCACCAGCATATCGATGAGGAGCAGAACGACGATCGAAGCCCAGCTAATGCGTAGGCCGAGGGCGACGCCGTATTGAGCCTGGGCAACAGCTTCCGCCGAGAGTAGCGGACCAAAAATTGAAACGGCTGCCCCGGGGATGAACAGATTCGCGTTGATTAAGATGCCGCCGCAATCGATCGCGATCCGGCTGATCGAATACGCGCGTACCAGCTCCGGCTTGAACGCGAGGATGCCGCCCAGCGCCGCTCCCGCCACTAACAGGATCAGCGCCGGCCAGAATAGCTCGCGCCATATCGGCGGCAGACTGCAGTGCACGCCGAACACGTCCACGCTGAATCCATGAGCCGCTCCATAAAGGCACAATCCAGCCCAGAAGACCCCCGAGACCAAATCGCCGATCGACACGGATCGCGGCAGTCGATCTTTCGGCGGGCGAGGGGGCACGTCAGGCAGTTTCCGAGGGTCCCACTCGCTCCACGCGGCGCGCATACCGGGCAGCCAGCATTTCTCGAGCGCGACGAACACTAAGGTGATCGCGCTGAACGCGCCGAACAGCGCGACAGGGATCTTCATCAAGACCGCGAACATCGCCCTTGCCGATTCGCCTTGGGTCGCATAGACGATCAGGGACGCTAAGGCGAAACCCGGAATGACCACCCACAACGCCACGAGCTTCAAAATGACTACGTAGATCGGGTAGAGCAGCGGTCCGATCAGGTACCGCGCCGGAGCATACCGGCCCGCAACCAACGACGGGTGGCCGCGCCTCTTAAGAATTTCGGCGATCTCGTCTTGATTGAGCGCCCTGCCGAGTTCGCCTTCGCGCTCTTCCAACTGCGATGTGATGTCCTCGCGCAGTTCCGCCAAAATGTCTTCGCTCGGCAGCACCAGCTTCACCGCGTGCAAATATCGTTCGACAAGATCAGCCATATCTCAGTCCTCCCTTCGGCGCCCCACTCCTGTTCCGATCACCATGTCGAGCGACAGATTGATCGAGCGCCATTCGTCGATCAATCGCTCCAGAATCGCTTCGCCATCCTTCGACAAGCGATAGAATCGCTTCTTCCGGTTCGCCTCTTCCCGCCATTCGCTAACCAGCAGGCCTTGGCTTTCAAGGCGACGGAGCAAAGGATAGAGCGTGTTCTCATCGATCTCCATGCCTTGCTCCGCCAGCGCTTTACGGAGCACGTAGCCATAGCGTTCGTTCTGGAGCTCGACCATCACAGCCAAGGTTAAGCACCCTCGCCGGAGCTCGAGGCGGAGATTTTCGAAGACCTCGCCGGATTGGCTCATGCCGTGCGCCATATACTGTACTGCGCACAGTGTATGCCGCCTTACCCACCCCGGTCAAGAAAAAAATGAGGACTTACGACCTCGGCAGCGACGCCGCGATGATCTCCGCTACATCCAGCAACTTAGGCGGATTTGCCGAGATCGAGGGCAGGGCATCGCGGAACATCGTGTTGCAGAAGGGGCACGCCGCGGCCACGATTTCGGCTCCGGTGGATGCCAACTCCCGAGCTCGGTTGTGGCTGACACGCTCGCCTTTTTCCTCGCCGAGGAATGCCAGCCCTCCGCCGGCCCCGCAACAAAAGCTTCGCTCGCGCGCCCGCGGCGGATCGATCACCTTTCCAGTTGTTCCCAGGATCTCGCGCGGCGCGTCGTACACTTCGCGATAACGGCCCAGGTAACAAGGATCGTGATAAACGATCTTCTGGTTCGAATCGGCCTGCGGCAATCTCTCGCGATAGCGCGCGAGAAATTCGGTGTGATGCTCGACCGCCGGCTTTTCCGTGCCCGGCCAGTCCGTCATGATGGTGCGCACGCAGTGCGGGCAAATGGAGACGATCTTCGAAACCTTGGACTGCTTCAGCGTTTCGAGATTCGTTTCGGCGAGCTGATCGAACAAAAGGTCGTTGCCCAGCCGGCGCGCTGGATCGCCGGTACAGCGCTCCTTCCGCAGGACTCCGTAGGACGCCCCCAGATGTTCCATCACGCGAGCGAACGCGGCGATGATCTCCCGTCCACGCGGATCGTAAGCGCCCATGCATCCCAGCCACAAGCAGTACTCTTGCGTGCCGTCGAACGCTGGAAAGTTCTGCCTCGCGATAAATTTGTCACGCTCGCCGGAGCTGAACCCCAAGGCGTTGCCGTTCTTCTCCAGAGCAAGGAACAGCTTGG
>JASHRP010000308.1 GCA_030037375.1 Bryobacteraceae bacterium
TGAAGGAGTCGACATTGTCCATTGGGCATCGACGTTCTTGAGTGACTGCGCGGCAGGGCTTGAAAAGCAGGCGCAAGTAACAAACTTCGGGGAGCTTGGAAGCCTTGTAAACATTAAAGGAAACGGAAACCTAAGGAAGCTTTGCGCAAAGCAGAACGCCAACAAGGCCGACCAGGATCTCCTGCTCGCCGCCTACCTTCTATTGACCAAATCCATCCGAAATCGCGACGCGCACGCCTATGTGCCAAACGTTAGAGAAGAGCACTTCTGGCTGGTGGAGAAGCTGTTTGTACCGAGCTTCAACCTCTTGGTGTCGTGGGTACCGGGGGGATCTAGCCAGATCGATGCTTGGCGCAAACAAGCTCCAAACTTCTGAAATTGCTCGGCGCGTAAAAAAGCCGGCCCCGTGAAGGACCGGCTTGGTTTCTGAAATCGCCTCCGCTTAGTACCGGTAGTGATCCGGCTTGTATGGACCCTCGACCGGCACGCCAAGGTAATCGGCTTGCTGCTTCGAGAGTTGCGTGAGCTTCACCCCGATCTTTTCGAGGTGCAGCCGCGCGACCTCTTCATCCAGCTTCTTCGGCAGCGTGTAGACTCCGACCTTGTAGGTGTCCTTGTTCTTCCACAGATCGAGTTGCGCCAAAGTCTGGTTGGAGAAGCTGTTGCTCATCACGAAGCTCGGGTGGCCAGTGGCGCAGCCGAGGTTCACCAGACGTCCTTCGGCGAGCATGAAGATGCTGTGGCCGTCCGCGAAGGTGTACATATCCACCTGCGGCTTGATGTTGGTCCGTTTCACCCCCTTGGCGGTGTTGAGCGCATCGACTTGAATCTCGTTGTCGAAGTGGCCGATATTGCAAACGATCGCCTGATCCTTCATCTTGGACATGTGCTCGAAGGTGATGATGTCGAGATTGCCGGTGCAGGTGACGTAGATGTCGCCGCGGCCCAGCGTATCTTCGACCGTGGTCACTTCGAAGCCTTCCATCGCGGCCTGCAGCGCATTGATCGGATCGATCTCCGTAACGACGACTCGCGCGCCCATTCCGCGAAGCGAATGCGCGGAGCCCTTGCCAACGTCGCCGTAACCGCAGATCACCGCGACCTTGCCAGCCACCATCACATCCGTCGCGCGCTTAATTCCGTCAGCCAATGATTCACGGCAGCCGTATAAATTGTCGAATTTCGACTTTGTAACCGAATCATTTACATTGATAGCCGGAATCAATAATTTACCCTGCTCTTGCATTTTGTAGAGCCGGTGCACACCGGTGGTGGTCTCTTCCGACACTCCGCGCCAGCCCTTCACCAGGTCCGTCCAGCGCTTCGGATTCTCCGCATGAACCTGCTTCAGCAGATCCTTGATCACTTTTTCTTCGTGGTTCGAAGACGGCGTATTGGCCCAATTGTCGCCATGTTCCAACTCGTACCCTTTGTGGATCAAGAGCGTCACATCGCCGCCGTCGTCCACCACCAGTTCAGGACCGAGCCCGTTGGGGTGGCTGATAGCTTGATAGGTGCACCACCAATACTCTTCGAGCGACTCGCCCTTCCACGCAAACACTGGAATTCCGGCCGCCGCGATGGCCGCGGCCGCGTGATCCTGCGTCGAAAAGATGTTGCAACTCGCCCAGCGCACGGTCGCGCCGAGGTCGACCAGCGTCTCGATGAGCACCGCGGTCTGAATGGTCATGTGCAGCGACCCGGTGATGCGAACGCCCTTCAGGGATTGGCCCGTCGCATACTTTTTGCGGATGGCCATCAGGCCGGGCATCTCATGCTCCGCGATGGAAATTTCCTTGCGGCCCCAGTCGGCCAGAGACATGTCGGCTACTTTGTACGCGACGCTTGCGTTCGTTATGGTTGCAGTGCTCATTGATTCTCCTGATATTTGTTTAGACGAACCTCTATCTTAATACATGGGAGCTTCGATGTAACAGCCTTTGCAGGCTGTGCTAGGATGGTCCTTTTGGGTTTCTCACAGCAGACCTGAATATAATCCCGTTTGGAGGTGTAGGCGAGAGTGGCGGATCACATGAGACATATTTTCACGTCCGAATCCGTGACCGAAGGTCACCCGGACAAGATGGCGGACCAGATTTCGGACGCCGTTCTGGATGCGGTGCTGGCCGTCAACCCGACCGGCCGCGTCGCCTGCGAAACGCTGGTGACCACCGGCATTTGCGCGGTGGCCGGCGAAATCACCACCACGGCCGTCTTGGACGTGCCGAAGCTGGCGCGCGAAGTGATCGCCGACATCGGCTTCACCGACGCCAAGATGGGTTACGATGCCAAAACCTGCGGAATTCTGAATTTGATTCAGACGCAGTCGCCCGACATCGCGATGGGCGTGGACACCGGCGGCGCCGGCGACCAAGGCCTGATGTTCGGCTATGCCTGCGACGAAACCGAAGAACTGATGCCTCTGCCGATCATGCTGGCCCACAAGCTGGTCCGGCAGTTGAGCGAGATCCGCCGCTTCGGCAAGCTCAGCTACCTCCGCCCGGACGGCAAGAGCCAAGTCAGCGTGGAGTACGCGCACGGCAAACCGGCCCGCGTGGATGCGGTAGTGGTCTCCACGCAGCATGATGACAACGTCAGCACGGAGCAGCTCCGCGCCGACGTGAAGAAGCACATCATCGATCCCATCGTGCCTTCCAACATGGTGGATTCGGGCACGAAGTATCACATCAACCCGACCGGCCGGTTCGTCATCGGCGGGCCGCACGGAGACACCGGTCTCACCGGACGCAAGATCATCGTCGACACCTACGGCGGCATGGGCCGTCACGGAGGCGGCGCGTTCTCCGGCAAGGATCCCACGAAGGTGGACCGCTCGGCGTGCTATATGGCCCGCTACGTTGCGAAGAACATCGTGGCGGCCGGTTTGGCCAAGCGCTGCGAGGTCCAGCTCGCTTATGCAATCGGCGTGGCGGAGCCGGTTTCAGTGATGGTCAACACGTTCGGAACCGGGGCGATTCCGGAGGAGCGCCTGGTCGATCTGGTGCGCTCGAACTTCCAACTGACCCCCAAGGGCATGATCGAATCGCTCAAGCTGCGCCGGCCGGTGTACCGGAAGACGGCCTCCTTCGGGCACTTCGGCCGCACCGAAGACACGTTCACCTGGGAAGCCACCGATAAGGCTTCCGCTCTCGCCGATGCCGCGAAGCCGGTGGCCGCGGCGCAGCGCTAGTACAGACGAAGCGTGGCGCTCATCGAAGGCTGCAAGCATTCTCTCGAGATAACCATTCCCGCTGAGGACGTCGAAAAAGAAACCGAACGCGCCGTAGCCGGGATTCAGCAGAAGGTTCGCTTGCCCGGATTCCGGCCCGGCAAGGCCCCTCTCAGCTTGGTGAAGACGCGCTTCGCCGGGGACATCCGTCAGGAAGTCATCGAGAAGCTGGTTCCCCGCTTTTTCAACGCCGCCGTGGAGAAGGAGAATCTTCGCGTTGTCGGAAGGCCCGATATCCGCGATGTTCATCTCCACGAAGGGGAGCCTCTCAAATTTAAAGCCGAGTTCGAAGTCGCCCCCGATTTCGATCTCGGCGATTACCGCGGCGTAACGATCACCTATTCGGAGCCTGAAGTCTCGGATTCGGACGTCGAGCAGAGACTCACTCAGCTCCGCGAGCAGAAGGCCGAGTACGTAAACGAAGACCCGCGGCCCCTGGCCGACGGCGATTATGCGGCGATTTCGCTCGAGAGCATCGCTGGCGTGGCGGAGAAGGTCTCTCAGGATGAGCTGGTCCTGAAGATCGGCGACGAAGCCACTATGGCTGCGTTCACCGAAAACCTGCGCGGCGTCTCGCCCGATGAAGAGCGCGAGTTCGACGTTACCTACCCGGAAGACTATGAGCGCAAGACGCTGGCCGGAAGAACCGTAAAGTTCCGCGCGAAGGTCAAGGCAGTCCGCCGCAAGGAGCTGCCGGAGCTAAACGACGAGTTTGCGAAGGACCTCGGCGATTTCCAGACGCTGGAAGAACTCAAGGAAACGATCCGCAAGAACATCCTGCGTGAGCACGAACA
>JASHRP010000309.1 GCA_030037375.1 Bryobacteraceae bacterium
TGTCCAAACTGCATTCGCCGCGAAACGTGGGCCATGCTCGAAACGCGCGCATAAAGCAATCCTGCGCGAGAGTGTCCGCCGCGTCGTCGTCGCGCAAGGAAGCCAGAATGAACCGGAAAATCTTGGCGCGGAACACGCGGACCATCGCGTCAAAATCCCCATTCGCGGCGGCCGCCCGATCCGGATCGTCAACCAAGTCCGCTCCCTGCGCGATTTCGAAATCCACGATGCTCGCCTTAATGTTCGATAGACGAGCGCCGGATTCGAATCGAGTACGCAAAGCGGAGACGGCAGAGGCGCCGGAAATGGGTCCGTGAAAGGCCCCATCTCGCGACACCTCTGCCGTCCAGCTTGCGGAGGAAAGAGGATGAAAGAAATGCTCTAGAGCGTGCGGCAACCGGGTTGCGAACCTAACTTGACGAAGACGTTGAGGAGCCTGATGACGACGGCCCCGGCCCTCCTGGAGGAGGCCCGCCCGGGCCGCCGGGCCCTCCCGGTCCCGGTCCGCCAAAACCCCATGGACCGAAACCCGCGAGCTTCAGAGTCGTGTACTTAGTCTGCTGGTCCGATGTCAGCAGAGCGTAGAAATCGGAATCGGCCAAGCCCTCGGCCTCGAGTTGCTGAGTCGTGAGCGTTCCGATCGTCGCTGCGGCGTTGTTGACTGCGGTAATCGTGCCGCCTGTAATCGCGGTTTGAAGCGCGGTCTGCGCCGTTTGGAAGCTGGTTTGGAGGGTTTCGAGCGTCGTGAATTCCGTTGTGAAGATGGTTGTCGCGGCGGTCTGCTGTGTGCTGGTTAGATCTAGCAGAGTCGTGAGCTGGTTCACAAGTTGGGTCGCTTGTTGCGCCGGAGTCGGCGGAGTGGGTGTGGTGCTGGTGCTACTACTGCTCCCGGTTGATTGGGCGAAAGCTGCGCTGGCCGAGAGGATTGCCAGCGCAACGGCCCGAACGGTCCAATGTTTCATGCGTCTCCTTCATAATCGCTGCGTGCGCTCGGTTGGCGATGGCGTGGCAGCGTTTGTCCGAGCGTGTAGACGATTTTTCGAGAGCGGGGTTTAGTGGAGCAGGGGAAATTACGGGGCCGGTCCGGGAGCTTCCACGATCCGCGCCTCGCCACTAGCGATCAGGCGCGCGGCTTCTTCCCGCGAGATCTGGAACTTCGCGCTACCGATTCTGCTGCCAGGCGCAAGATAGACCCGCGTGACTCCGAACAGGCGAAACGGCTCATCTTCGAACCCGGATTCATACAGTTCCTTGTCGACGCTCTTGAAAATTAACGCCGCACCAGGATGCATGGCTGCTTCGCGCTGAGCGCTTCGAAACAGCAATCGCATTCGCGAGGTTCGCCGCAGCCAATCCGCAGTCTCCGTGTTGATCTGCGGAAGAGATCCGGCCAAGAAGACCGCGGTCAACGCAATGGCGGCGATCCGTGCGAACCCGCCTCGCCGGAACGCGGCATCCGCCGCCCAGCCCGCCAGCCAAGCCATCCCGATCACTGGAATCGTGAGCAGGTAGCTGAGGATGTGATCGGGCAGCGGAAGCACTGGCGCGAGGAACACGGCGAACCACGCCACTGGAAACAGCACACGCCAATCTCGGTCCAGGATTTTCCATATGACGAAGACCGCAAACGCCGCGGCTAGGATCCAGCGGCCGGGATAGCCTCCCGGCCCGAACGCATTCAGGACGTACGTCATCAATGTCGATGGTAAGCGTCCGTCCACGGCGATGCGGTAAGCGCCGTCTGCCGGATGTGGGATGACGAATGCCTGCACGGCTCCGAACGCAGCCGCGGGAATCATCAGCGCCCACGCAGCGCGATCCGTGCGCTTGGCGATCAAGTGCGTGTACAGCATTGCGGCGATCGGGTACATGATCGCGACTTCGATAGCGCCGAACGCGGCAAGATACGCTACCCATTCCAGGACGCGCCATCGTGTCCCACCCGCTTCCAGCCAGCGCGCGCGAGCATACAACGCGGCGAGAAGCAGAAAGGCGCACAACACTTGGTTGTACGCCGCCGACCACATCATGGGCACAGCCACGGTGAAGCTGGCGGCCCACGCGATCGCCGCCGCGATCCCAGCCACTCGCGATCCCGCGATCCGCGATCCAACCGCGGCCGCGAGTCCGAGCGCCGCTATCCAAGTAACCAAGCCTAACCAGCGGAACGGCGCCGCGTGCATTCCGAAGATCCAGGAGAACACCAGAAAAAAGACCCGTTCGCTGAGCACTCGAACGGTACCCTGCGCCTCCGGCAAAAACAGGACTCGCATCAGGCTGCGGAAGCCATGCACCTCCAGTGGTAGGCCAAGCCACGCGAAATCATCCGTACGAAACCAGACGAAGGGCGCGCGCCAGAAGATGGCCAGGCACACCAGTCCGGGGATGAGGAAATACTCGGAGACTCCAGAAAAGCCTCGCTTCAATGTGCCGCCGTGCTTTGAGGTTCCAGGCTCGCGGAGACGGAGATGAGAGCCAACTCACGCACGTCGCCGCCGGAAGGCTCGAGCGCTTTGTCGCACGCGAAGTCTAGGCGGATACTCGGCTTGGTGAGCAAGGTGGGCGAGACATCGCGCCTGTATTCGTAATCCCCAGCCTTGGCGTATCGCTCTGACCCCAAAGCCATCCCCTCGATCGATGCTGTGAGTTGAATGGCTCCGACCTTCGAAAAGACGGCATCGGGGAGAGTAAACTTGAAATGCAGCTTCGCGCCGTTCTGCGCCGCGCCATCCGGAGTCTTCAGCACGATCGAAAAACTCCGCGCGGTCCAGCGCCATGACCCACCCTCGATTCCATAGAATCCGGCGGCGAGCTGGCCTGCGGACGCCGGGTCATTCATCTCAATGGCGCTCTTTAGCGGCGCGCCGGTTGCGGGCTCAGCATCGTGTTTCCGCTTACACGAAACCAGCGCAAGGCAGGCGACTGCCGCGGCACACACGAGACTCAGTCGCCGCAACGCTCGACCTCGACCAAGCAGTTGTAGAAGGTCGGTCCGCCACCGGCGTCCGTCAACCGGTCGGAAGTGAGCGCATTTCCGTTATGGCGATCCAAGGCGCGCTTGGCCCATCGCGTGGACGGCGCTCGCGCGACGCCGGGCTGGACCGCGCTTTCCTCAGGCTTCCTTACCACGGCCCGCAAAAGGAGGCTCCCGCGGTCGTTGAATACGCGGACACGGTCGCCGTCGGCGATAGATCGAGCCGACGCGTCGACCGGATGCAGATGCAGCACGGATGTCTGCCGGTCGGTGTCAGCGCGGAATCCGAAGGTCGAATTCATACTGTCGTCGTTCTTCGACGTCAGGAGTTCCAACGGGTATTTTTGTCGCAATGTGGCGTCGCCGAACCGCGATTCCGTGGGCGGCTGGTAATCGAGTCCTTCCGCGCCGAATTCGCACTTGCCCGAAGCCGTGCCAAAGCCCCCTTGAGCGAAGGGCAGGAACGGCTCGCCCGGCTGCGACAGGTTCAGGCGGACGGAGCGTTCGCTCTCCAGCCGCTCCCGCGTGATCCCTTGAAGGAACGGATGAGGCGAATCGAGCAGCGCGTCGATCATCCGATCTTCGGAATCGTCGAAACATGCGTCGGCAAATCCCATTCGCTTGGCGAGCTCTCGAAATATCCAGACGTTCGACCGTGTTTCGCCCGGAGCATCCGCCACTGGTCTTGCGAGCTGCAAATAATAATGCCCGTAGGCCAGATAAACGTCGGTGTGCTCCAGAAATGTCGTCGCGGGCAGAAGTATGTCGGCGTGATCGGCCGTGTCAGTTTGAAAATGCTCCAGCACGACAGTGAACAAATCCGCTCGCCGCATGCCCTTCAGCACTAAATTTTGATTCGGTGCGATCGCCGCGGGATTGGAGTTGTATACGATCATCGCCTTGACCGGCGGATTGTCCAGTTCCGTAAGCGCCTTGCCGAGCTCGGCCATGTTCACAATGCGCGCTTCGCGTCCCAGCGCGGATTTTCTCTGCAGCTCCGGCATCTCTAGGGCATCGCGGTTGAGATGGAAGGATTGCGCCGTGGATAGCTGAAATCCTCCGCCGGCTTCGCGCCAGGATCCGGTCAAAGACGGCAGGCCCGCGATCGCGCCCACGGCCGCGCTGCCACGCTCGGACCGTTGCACGCCGTAATTCAGACGGATCACCGCAGGCTGAGTGGTCGCGTACTCGCGCGCGAGTTGTACGATGTCTCCCTTCGCGATTCCCGTCAGAGCCGCCACGCGCTCAGGAGGGTACGCCGCAACGCGTTCGCGTAGCGCACCGAAGCCGCTCGTGTACCGCTCGACGTAATCGCGATCATATAGATGCTCGCCAATGATGACATGAGCCAGGCCGAGCGCAAGCGCGAGATCGCTGCCGGGGTAAATCGTGAAATGTTTGTCGGCGAGCGCGGCGGTGCGCGTTCTCACCGGATCGATCACGTACAACTTCGCGCCATTGCGCCGGGCGTCTACAATAAAGGGCCACAGATGGACGTTCGTGCCGTGAATATTCGCCGCCCAAGCGAGAATCAGTTTGGAGTGGCGGAACTGCTCGGGCTCGGTTCCGTAACGGAAACCGAGGGTCGACATCAGCGCCGCGCCTCCCGCGGAAGAACAAATGGTCCGGTCAAGCCGCGACGCGCCCAAACGATGGAAAAATCGCCGGTCCATGCCGGAGCCGTTGAGCAGGCCCATCGTCCCGGCGTAGCTGTAGGGCAGGATTGCTTCCGTTCCGAATTCGTTGGCGATCGCCGTCAAGCGCCGGGCAATGGTATCCAGCGCCTCATTCCAACTGATTCGCTCGAATTTTCCCTCACCTTTCTCGCCCGTACGCTTTTGCGGATATAACAGCCGCTCCGGCGAATACTCCCGTTCCAAATAGCGCGCGAC
>JASHRP010000310.1 GCA_030037375.1 Bryobacteraceae bacterium
GACCCCGCGCACGCGAATCGTGGAGGAGCCCGCGCCTTCGATCGAAGCTCCCATGGCGGTTAGCAGGCGGGCGAGGTCGGCAACCTCCGGCTCGCACGCGGCGTTGTTGATTATGGTTTCGCCGGAAGCCAGGACCGCGGCCATCAGCAAGTCTTCGGTGCCCGTTACGGTGATGCGATCGAAGGTGATCTCGGCCCCTCGAAGTCCGCTCGGCGCGGAGGCCTCGATGTAGCCGTGCTCCTGGCGAAGCTCCGCGCCCAGGCGCTCCAAGGCAGATACGTGGAGATTGATGGGCCGCGCCCCGATGGCACAGCCGCCCGGGAGCGACACGCGCGCCGATCCGCATCGCGCCACCAGAGGTCCCAGAACCAGGCTCGACGCTCGCATGGTCTTGACCATGTCGTAAGGCGCTTCGGGCCGAGGGAGCCGGCCGGCTTGAATCGTGACCCGCCCCTGCGCGGTGCACACCTCCGCGCCGATGTGCCGGATCAGTTCGAGCATGGTGCGAATGTCCCGAACCTGAGGGACTCGGTCGAGGACCACCGTCTCGTCCGTAAGCAGGCTGGCGGCTAACGCGGGTAGAGCGGCATTCTTGGATCCGCTGACCGGGATGGTTCCTTCGAGCGGCGCGCCGCCTTGAATGGTAAATCGGTCCAATTTATGCGAGCTCCTGATCTTCCAGAGCGACGTCGCCAAGGAAAACGGCGATCTTGCCTCCCGAGGCTTCGAGCAAACTCTCGGCTTCTAAACGCGCGACGTGTCGTCGAGCCATAACGATCGCAACCGGAACGCTGCCGTTCGCCTGCTCCAAGAGGTGCGCCGCGTGTTCGAGCGAGGTCCCGGTGGTTTCACTAATGATACGCCGGGCGCGGTCCCGAAGCTTGTGATTGGTGGGCTGGACATTCACCATGAGCCCGCCATAGGTGTAGCCAAGCTTAATCATCGTCGCGGTGCTGATCATGTTCAGAACCAGCTTGGTGGCGGTTCCCGCGCGCAGGCGCGTGGATCCCGCGACAACTTCCGCGCCCACCAGCGGCTCAATGGGAAATTCGACGGCGCGCGAAAGCTCGGAATTAGGAGTGCAACTGATGCCGATGGTCCTGGCGCCGATCGCGCGAGCGTGGGTGAGCGCGGCAACCACGTAGGGAGTCCGGCCACTGGCAGAAATGCCGACGACGGCGTCGCGCGATGAAACGCCCGTGTCGGTCAGATCGCGGACACCCGCCTCTTCGTTATCCTCCGCGCCTTCGATGGACCGGCGTAAAGCGGCGTCCCCGCCGGCGATGATCGCGCGCACCAGCTCCGGCGGGGTGTTGAAGGTCGGAGGGCATTCGGCAGCGTCCAGGACGCCCAGCCGGCCGCTGGTTCCGGCCCCGACATAAATGAGGCTCCCGCCTTCGTCAAGGGCGGCAACGACCGCCGTGACTGCGTTCTCGATGCGCGGCAGCTCGCGTGCGACGGCGGATGGCACCTCCGCGTCGGCGGCGTTCATGGCGGTCAGCAGGTCGGCGACTGGGAGGTTCTGGAGGTTCCGCCAATCGGCATTCTGTCCCTCAGTGAGGAGCCGTTCAAGCATGCTGAATTATACCTTCCGATTATACAAGGCTGGTCGAATTGTAGGCTTTGACTGGACCGCCGGTACGGGTACCAATCATAATGTGTACCACCTAACTGAAAGCCCGAAAATGGTTCGGTAATGTCTAATAACATACTGTAACATCAATTTGTTACAGACAGTCTGGGACTGTCGAAATTCGAGTCCTAACTTAAGGAAAATCACTGATTTTTACCTTGACCGCTTATTTAGGGGACCCTATACTACGAGCGGGTTATGATCTGGGCCGAGGGCTCGCGGAAGACGGAGGAAGACGGAAAATGAGGAAGTTTTTGACTCTAGCGTTGATTGGTGCGGGGGGAGCTTTAACCGCGTTCGGCGCCTCTTGCGTGAACATCGTCGAGAACCTGAGCGCCGGCCAATCCTTCACGGACAGCACGCAGAGTTGCACCATCGGCAGCGTGACCTTTTCGGACTTCACGGTTTACGCGAGCGCGGGTTATCCCAGCAGCCCAGGCACGTCAGCTGCGGATTTGACGGTCTCCGTCAGCGGAAACGAATTAGATTTCGGCACGAGCAATCTGGGCAGCGGTGCAAGCGCGGAAGACCTGGTCATCTACTTCCAGGCCGTTCCCGGATCGGTTGACTCGGTGACCCTGATTGGTTCGGGTCAGAATGTGAACGAGACGGTCTGCGGAGTCGCCTTCACCATTGGGAGTCAGACCTGCGCGGCGCCCCTGAACAGCACACCGCTCGCGGTGAACAGCACCACCCTTAGCTCCACTAGCGTCGTGACCACGGCGACGACTCAGTATTTCATGAAGGACGATGGCGGCAATAGCGGGCTGACGCAGAGCTACCTGTTCGTCAGCAGCGTTCCGGAGCCGATGAGCTTCTCGCTGGTTGGTGTTGGGTTGCTGGGGCTGGGGATGGCGCGACGCCGGATTCGGCGTTAGGTCCGGAGAAACGAAAAAGGCGCGAGGCTCGCGGCCCGCGCCCTTTCAAAGAGCTACCAAAAAGAGACTTAGACGCTAAACGAGCTACCGCAACCGCAAGTCGATTTGACGTTGGGGTTGTTGAACTTAAAGCCCGATCCTTCCAGAGTTTCCACGTAATCCACTTCAGCGCCATCCAGATAGAGCATACTGGCCTGGTCGATGAAGACCTTCAAATCGCCGAATGAATAGGTCTTGTCGAGGAAGCCCGGACTGTTCTCGAACGCCATGGAGTAGCTAAAACCGGAGCAACCGCCGCCCACCACTGAAATCCTCAGTCCGGCCGGCTTGGGCTCCTGGGTGGAGAGGATCTCCCTTACCTTTCCGACCGCGACGTCCGTTAGCTGTACCATCTGCCTTCCTTCCGTTTATTTCGATGCAGCATGGCCGGCCCTGGTTGCCACGCCCCAGTTGCCACCGCGGCCCGCCGACTGCTAGCCCAATTGTACACGAATCTGCTATCTTGAGGTCAACGCACTGAAACCCGCTCATGGGAGGTTGCGTCGGAAGAGTAGCATGAGCGGGCTGAGCGAAGTACTTCGATTTCCGGCGGAAGGCGTGCGAACACGAACGGCTCAACCCAAGGCGGTTGACCACAAGCAAGTTCAGCCCACCAAGGCGGTTCCATCCAGAATCCGCGTGGACCATAAAAATAGCGAGGAAGCGGCCCTTGTCAGGCGCGTTCAGGCCCGTGATGAAATAGCCTTCCGCGAGATTGTTGACCGGTATCAGGCCAAGGTTTTCTCGATCATCTACGGCATCCTGCGGAACCATAACGACGCGGAGGATATCGCGCAGCAGGTGTTCGCTAAGATTTATTTCTCGATCCGCAACTTTGACTTTCGCAGTTCGCTGCTGACCTGGATCTATAAGATTACGGTAAACGAATGTTACGACTACCTGCGCAAGAAGCGGGTGCGGAAACTGGTCTACGAGAGCGATTTTTCGGCTGAGGATGCGCAACGGCTGGAAAGTGCGGAGCCGGCGGTCGACCCGGCGCAGCCGGTGGACCGGCAGTTGGCGCAGCAAGATCTGGTGCTCAAGTTGTTGTCGAGGGTGTCCGAGGAGGATCGTTCCTTGATCCTGCTCAAAGAGGTGGAAGGCCACTCTGTTGAGGAACTGGCCGCCATGACAGGCTTGAATGAAAACACGATTAAAGTTAAGCTGTTTCGAACCCGCCAAAAGCTTTTGAAAGCCGCGCAGCGGCTAGGGCGGATTCGAGGGATCGCGAAGTTAAAATAGCGGGCTGTTTCAAAAAAGACCCGCCTGAGTCGATTGTTCGATTAAGGGAAGAAGATCATGCATCGAGGGGTTCGCGAGAATCTAGAGGATATCCTCGCAGGCGCCGATAGCTCGAGTGATCGGCATCTGAGGGAGTGCGCCGAGTGCAGCGCGGAGATCGAGTCCATGCGCGAGCATGGCCTGCTATTGCGAGGACTGCGCGCCGGCGACGTAGAGCCAAGGCCAGGATTCTATGCCCGGGTCCTGGAGAGGATTGAGGCGCAGGCCGCCGCCGTGTCGGTCTGGAACCTGTTTTTCGAATCGCCCGCCGGACGGGCTCTGGCGATGGCGTCCATGGTGGTGGCGCTCAGCTTGAGCGCTTACCTGATCACCTCCGAGCAGGGCGCGCCGCCGATCCAGCGGCAGGAGATTGTGCGCGGCGCGGGCGGGATGCTCACTGGTTCGCCGGATCGCGACGCAGTGCTGGTGAATCTGGTCACCTACCGGGGGCAATAGTTCGATGACCGCGGCTCCGACCCGGGCAGCGTGGCAGAATCCGCGCGTGGTTTCGACTCTGGCGCTGGTCTTTTTAGCTGGAGCCGCAACCGGCGCGCTATGGATGCAGTTCGGCCTGCACGATAAGCTGCATCGCTCCGTGGCGGCGTCTTCCGGTCCGATCGATCGGGCCGCGTTGCTGCGAAGGTTCAACGAGGAGCTGGAACTGTCGCCGGATCAATCGCAAAAGATCTCCAACGTGCTGGAGGATTACACGCAGTTTTATCAGAGCCTGCAGGAACAGCTTGACGACACGCGCGCCACAGGCAAGACGCAAATCCTCGAGATCCTCAATCCGGAACAGCGAGCCCGGTTTGAGAAGATGATGGACGATTTGGGGCCTGAGCTTCAGCAACCGAAATAGCCCCTCCCAGCCCAGACCGTTATAGTGTAGTTTGAAACACCTGTTCTGCGGCCCGCCGGCTTCCGGTAAATCCACGGCAGCCCTGCGTTACTTCACTTCGGTTCCCGGTTCATTCTTTGTCGCTCCGACCGCAACCATGGCGGAACACGTCCGGCAT
>JASHRP010000311.1 GCA_030037375.1 Bryobacteraceae bacterium
CCGGGAATGAGCCCGTGAGCTTCCCATGGCCGTTTCTCGACCGCCTGCGCTCGAAACTGAAACAACGAGTCCACCATGCAGTTCCCAGCGAAACAGATCTTCGACTCGGAGATCCCTTCGCGTTTGAGGTTTTGGTTTCCGCTCTCCTCCGTGGTTAGCAGCAAATCTGAAAGGTGGTCCGTGACGATGCGGTTTAACTCCTCTGGCATGGACCGGTCGAAACTGCGGAGGCCAGCTTCGACGTGCGCGACCGGAATCCCGAGCTTTGCCGCGGTCATGGCCGCCGCGGCCGTCGAGTTCACGTCTCCGGCCACCACTACCATGTCTGGCCGGTACTTGAGCAACTCCTCCTCAATCGCCACCATGACGCGCGCGGTCTGCTGAGCATGAGATCCCGATCCGACGCCGAGGTGCGCGTCCGGCTCCGGCATTCCCAATTCGTCGAAAAATACCTTGGACATCGCCTCGTCATAGTGTTGGCCGGTGTGGATCAGGCGGTGCGGGATCCCTCGCCGCGCAAGCTCCCTCACTACCGGGGCGATCTTCATGAAATTCGGGCGCGCGCCGACTACGTTGCAGATAAGCATCCGCATAGTGGAATCGCGGGGAGCACCGCCGCGTTTCAAAAAATCGTAAACGAACTTTTTGATTTGAAGAAATCCCTGCGGCTGGCCTTTTGGCCGGTGTCTAGGCCAAGACGCCGATGAGGCCGTGCGAGTTAGGCGGTCCTTAAATTTGGGGGTCCGTCTGGCAATCCAAGTGCGCGAGGTTTTGTGGGAGATACGACATGCCGTTCTTAAACCTTGCTCATGCCATAGCGGTGATTTTGCTCGTCGCGTTGATCAGGGGGTATATCAGTAGCTCTTCGTCCTTCACAACTTCTTCACTTCAAGTTTCCGCCGACGTCAAGAAAATCTTGAGCCTGGTGCTGGACTTGATTATCGCCGGCACGGTCCTATGGATTATCAACACCTATATACCGATGGCGCATAGCATCAAAGCGCTGCTGAACATCGTGGTGGTAGTGGCCGCTTGCGTATACGTACTCAAGGCCGCTGGCCTGTGGGACGACATCGTGCGCATGTGGGATAACCTGAAGTTCCGCGCCACGCACTAAGAGCTCCGTTGCCTTCAGGGCAGCAGCACCAAGGCAACGCCGTCCCAGGTTTTCTTTCCAGTTGCTTGGGGCGGCGACCCCTCCAACGGGATTCCCCCCACCAGGCTCGAACTCAAGTGAAAATGCGCCTCGAGGTATCGCTCCACGGCCTCAGCGCGCTGCTCGGACTTCCGGTACTCGTCGTCTGGAGAGCCGGCATTGGCGTATCCCTCAACGATGATCGGCCGGTTCGGCAGATAGGGAACGAAGATGTCCATCGCCTGGTCCAATTCTTCTTGTCCTTCTCGCGACAGCCCCTCCTGCCCTTTTGAGGACCGGGTGAAAAGTTCGTTCGATGCGAGCCAGACTCGCTTAGCTGAGCTGCTCTTGACGAATTTGCTGGTGCGGTAATCGGCCGGCGTAAGCTCGCTAAGGTCGAAATAGCCGCGGCTGTGGAAGAAACCGCGCAGCAGGAAGTTGTGCTTCAAGGCTTCGGTATCCTCCGCGAGGTTAGACATCGCCTGCTTAGTGCTGGCGACCGTTTCGGTAAGCTCCGCCGCCCCGTTCTTGCCATTACGATTCGGCGCGAGGAACTGCGTCAGGCCCTCGTTCACGTTTTCCGCGACTTGATTGACGCTTTCGAGGGTAGCAGTCGTCGTGTCCACCAACTGATGGGAAGACTGAATCAGGTCCGAGAGATCGAACGGTTCCTTTGTTGGAATGGTGCAGCCGGCCGCACAGGATGGCGAAGCGTCGCTGCCTTTGTCGATTTCCAGAAACTTATCGCCCACTAAGCCGTCGGTCTGAATCGTCGCCGTCGAATCCTGGCGGATCAGCGGATGGATTTTCTCTTCCAGCCGCAGCTTGAGGCGGTATTCGCCGGAAGGCTGTCGAGGAACCTGAATCTCAACCAACTGCCCGGCTTGCAAGCCGGAAACTCGAACCTCCGCGCCGCTCGCCAGCCCGTTGATCGTTGAAAAATCGGCATACACGTCGAAGGCTCGGTTGAATACCTTTTCCCGGCTGCCGATTAGGAACAATCCAACCCCGAAGAGCACGATCCCTCCCAGCACAAACGCGCCCACCTGAACTTTTGTCGATTCCATTTGACCTCCCGAACGTTAACCCCCCGCGTGCGACAAGAGAGCATGCACCAGCGGCTCTTTGTTGCCTGCCAGCTCGTCCGGAGATCCACAAGCGATGAGCCGCCCTTGATCCAGTACTCCCAGGCGATCCGCGAATCCGCGCACTCCCGCGGCGTCATGGGTCACCAGCAGCAAGGTGGTGTGCTGATGTTCTTTAAGCCCCGCCAAAAGCTCGTAAATCTCGGATGCAGTGACTGGATCGAGGCCGCTGTTCGGCTCGTCAACCAGCAGCACCGGCGGGTCCAGCGCAAGCGCCCGCGCAAGACCCGCGCGCTTTCGCATGCCGCCCGAGAGATCGGCGGGCATTTTGTCCGCATCCTGCTCCAGGCCCACCTGAGAGAGCTTGTCCTTCACGATTTGCTGAATTTCGTCTTCGGATTTGGAGGTGTGTCTCCGCATGGGGAACGCCACATTCTCGCCGACAGAGATGGAATCGAACAGGGCGGCGTCTTGAAACATGAACCCCACCGTTTTACGGACACGCATCAGGTTTGCGCGGTCGAGCTTTTGAATGTCTTCTCCGCCAATAC
>JASHRP010000312.1 GCA_030037375.1 Bryobacteraceae bacterium
GAGCTTTGGGCTATGCTTCACCTATTGACCTTAGTTCTTTTAGGCTATAAATTCGAAAGTGCCGTGACCGAACACCGAAAGAATCAACGCTTCAATCTGCGGCTCCCCTTCCAAATCGTGAACTCCGGAACGAACCTCAAGACGTCCGGTGAAACAATGAACGTGAGTTCTTCAGGTGTGTTGTTCACCTCTAAGGACCGGATTCCCGTTGGCGATCCGATTGAGTACGTGATTACATTTCCAAAGACGCCGGGCTCCCGCAGCGTAGTCCGGCTTCGCTGCGTCGGCAAGGTGCTTCGCCAGGAACCGGAATCCGCTTTCGCTGCCACGCTGGAGCGGTACGAGTTCGTCCGCCAGGCGGTTTGATTCCAGAGCTTGATTTCGGCCTGGCGGCGCTTGCGAAGTCTAGCACCCGACGGAAACCTTCCTGAGGCCGGGGAGATCTCGCGCAACGAGGTCGCCCAGGCTTGTGGTTTTACCCCGACTGCTCTCGGGCCTTTGGGACCAGAGAGAGGCAGCCCGAGGCAGCCGGAGGCCTGGTTTAATCGAGGTCGCCGACCGTGTCCTGCAGTTCGTTCCCTAACAGCCCGTGCCTAAATCGGGTGTTTTCAGCCAGCCGAAAGACGCGAATGGCATCGATCTGAACAGCGGGAAAATCGAAGCTCGCGAAAAAGAATTGGCGACGAGGCCGTGAAAACGTCTTCCACAGCTTTCAGGACGGCCAAAATGGTCAAAATGGCGTCTACAACCCGGTCGTGGGTCGCCCGAGGCTTGCCCGAACCATACAGGGAGCGCATCAGGAGCGCGAGGTTGCATGCGGCCGCCTGAATCAGGAACTTCTTGTGAACGTTTTCCCCGCCTCGCACATACAGCCGGCCCAATCCGCCGGTAGCAAACTGATGGGCGAAGTTTCTCTCGATCCGCTCGCCCCGCTGCCGCTGCAGGCTCTTGCCGCGATTACCCTGAATCCGCCGCCGGTTGCCATAGACCGCCGCCTTCTCCGCCGCCTTGCCGAGCCAGTTGCGAGGGCCCCGGTCGGGCTCGGCGATGTAAGTCCGCACATCCATTCCGGCAAGTTCAACCAGGACGTCATTACTGTGATAACCCTTGTCGGCTACCACTTCTTCGACGCCTTCCGGATGCACTTCATAGCTGCCTTCCGCCGTCCCGACATCGATCAGTCCGGCGACGGCGATGCCCGCCTCAATCACGGTTTCAGCCATCGTCGAGGTATCGGCCGCGGCTCCGCCGTGCGTGGTGACCGCAACAATGGCGCCGGTTTCCATGTCCACCGCGTTCTCCGCCTTAAAGGCCAGCGCCGTGCGCCCGTCTTTCAATTTGGTGATCTCGGCTTCCGGATCACTGGGGCTTTGCCAGTCTTCATTGGAGCTCTTCTTCTTGCGCTTCCGATCCATGCGCAGCAGGGCTGCCGCATCTGTGGCGTCGATGCCTTCGGCTTCCGCCAGGCGTTTCAAGTACGCCATATAACTCTCGCCCGTGTCGCGGCGCACGATCGATTTCATCGCCGCGTTGGCTTCCAGCGTGGTCGAATCCACGCCAATCGTCTTGCCTTTGACCAGTCCGGCTTGCGCCAACTGCTCCAGCACAAAACTGAAGATCCGTTGATGGGTAGAGGCATGGATCAGCCGCCGGGTGCGCGAGATAGTGACGTGATCCGGCGTCTTCTCGTCCAAACCGATCGAAAGGAACTGCCGCAGCGTGAGCGAGTCGGCCAGACGCCACGCGATGCCCCGCTCGCTCTCCAGCCCTTCGAAAAAGCCGATCATCATGATGCGGAAATACTGCCCCGGCGGCAGCGACGGACGCCCCAGTTTCTGATGATAAAAGCCGGCACAACTCTTCTCACAGAAACGGTCGAACTTGGCCTTGTCCAGAACTTCGTTGAGCCGTTTATAGAAGGGGTGACCCGGCGCCGTGGCTAACTCCCCGCCGTACCACAAGCCCTCTTGCCGCTCTCGCATCTTCCGCGTCCCCATCGCCATACCCAAAGCTTAAAGTCAAAACATTTTCAGGTCCAGCCGTTTTTGGAGTTTAGACACGGGCTGCTAAGCGTTAACTAAAACGTTGGCTCTGCCGTCGCTGGGTTGGCGCGTGGATTGCTCGTGGAGTGGTAGGAGTATGGAAACTATGCCGGTTCTGAACATCGCAATTACGTTGATCGTGGTTGGGGTACTGATGTGGCTGGTAAATAACTATATCCCAATGGCTTCGAGCATCAAGTCGATCTTGAACGCTGTGGTGGTGATCGCGGTTGTGGTCTGGGTGTTGAAGGCCTGGGGAGTGTGGCCGGATTTACAGCAATACCGCTTACCGCGTTAGATACCATACCGGGCAAACGATACCGGGCAAATCTCGCCCGGCTAGACTTCCTTCAACCCGTGGCGATGGAGCTTTGTTCTTGCTCCCCCAAGTACCACTCATAAGTGCGGGCGATGCCTTCCCGCAGCGGAATTCGCGCCTTCCATCCAAGCTCATGAAGCCTTGAAACGTCGAGCAATTTGCGGGGGGTGCCATCGGGCTTGGAGGAATCGAATACGAGGCGGCCGCGGTATCCGGTCACCCGCGCGATCATTTCGGCTAATTCCCGGATCGTCAAATCCTCCCCGGTCCCGACGTTTATGATTTCGCCCGAATCGTAATTCGCCATCAGGAATACGGCGGCGTCGGCCAAATCGTCCACGTGCATAAACTCGCGGCGGGGAGTTCCCGTGCCCCAGATGGTCACCTCGTGCGCGCTTTCCGCGGCGGCTTCGTGAAATTTGCGAAGCAGGGCCGGCACAACGTGCGCGTTCTGCAAATCAAAGTTATCGCCAATGCCATAAAGGTTGGTCGGCATTACGCTAATCGCGCGAAAACCGTATTGTTTGCGATAGGCCTGGCACATCTTGATCCCGGCGATCTTGGCGATCGCATACGCTTCATTGGTGGGCTCGAGTTCTCCCGTCAGCAAGTATTCTTCGCGAATGGGCTGCGGCGCGAACTTCGGGTAGATGCACGACGATCCAAGAAATAAAAACTTTCGCGTGCCGTGCTTCCAGGCGGAATGGATCACATTGTTCTGGATCTCCAGATTGTCGAGTATGAATTCGGCTGGATAGGTGCTGTTGGCGAGAATTCCTCCAACTCTGGCCGCAGCCAGGAATACGTACTCTGGACGCTTCGCCGCGAAAAAGGCGTCGACGTCACTGTCTACTCGCAGGTCCAGTTCTTCCCGCCCAGGCAAGAGTAAATTCCAGTAGCCCTCGGCCTGGAGACGCCGCACCAAGGCCGAGCCGACCAGCCCTTTACATCCGGCTACAAAAATTCGCGATCCAGTGTCCAAATTCTATTTTCTCCCGTTGATTGGCTCAGCCGCCGAGATCCGGCGGATGGCCTTGTTATGAAGCCTCTCGTATTGCTACCAGGATGCACCTGGGATACGTGACGTTGAACAGGCCGTAATTGTTGCAGGAGTAATCGTGCTGCTCGAAGACGAGAGGGAAACCGGCCTGAGCGACACTGCGCACGAGCGATTCTTTGGTCAGCCAGAAAGATTTGTGATTTGAGTAGGAAGCCCATAGCTGAGCTTCGGGGTCCGCGCCCTCTGGGAACTCATGGAACCAGCGCCCCTCTACAGTAGAACCGCCGGAGGTTCGCCGCTCAAGTGGCCCAAGTGTTAGCCGGCTATCCAAGCTCGACATGGACAGGTCATCCGCCGGCGCGAAATGCGTGTCCAGAATAAGCGCGCGCCGCGTCGTCGCCGAAATCTGCCGAAGCCATTCAACGGGCTGATCGAGGTGATAAAGAATCCCCAGCGCCAACACGAGATCGAATTGCCCGAACCTGTCGGCTTTGAAATCCTTGACGTCGGAGAGCTGAAAGCTGAGGTTGGGCAGACCGAAATGATCGCGCAGCAGTTCGGCTTTTTCGATGTTGCGGCGGCGCGCCTCGATCCCCAAGACCTGCGCCCCACGCTGCGCGAGCGCGAGAGCGAATCCGCCCTCGAGGCAGCCAAGGTCGGCCACGCGAACCTGCTCCAGACGCGGCCCGAAGAGCATGTCCATCACGCGCAGGATCGCGTGCAGCCGCAGATCCGTCTCATGGAAATCCGGCTCGCCCGGCCGGGTGGTGCATTCCGAGTTGAGGCGGATGTTATGGGCCGTCCACTGCTGGCTGCCGATTCTCTTGCGCAGTTCTTCGGTTGAAAGGGGCATTTCCTCTGGCGAGTCAAAGCTTTATTTAAACACGTCTCGCGGTTATTCCACGGCTCTGGATCGTAGTTGTTCGATGGTCTGACGCAAATCCTGGACTTCCGCTTCAAAGCTCACCACGCGTTGTTTCAGAAAAGAGATGCCGTCATCTCTTGCCGAGATGATGACATCGCGAGCCGCTAGTTCTCCCTTCAGAAACTCGACGGCTTCATCGCGAGCGGCGATGATCCGGTCGCGACGCTCAAGTTCGCTTCTCAGAGACGCGAGCGCGTAGTCTCGTGATGTCGCGATTATTTTCATCGCCACCGCGGATGCCCCGGCCGGATTAGGAGATCGTGAGGGAAAACCGTGTAGAACTTCAGAGAAGAGGTCCTGCAATCTGCCCGCGGAGGAAGAAGCGCTAAACAGCTTCGCGCGTTCACGGGCCGCTTCGCCGAGCGCCCGCGTGCGGCCTGCATCCCCAAGGATCCAACCGATCGCCTGCGCGAGTTGTTCCGGCCTGGCGGGGCTTACAAGGATTCCGGATACGCCGTCTTCAATCATGTCTTCGGCTCCTCCGCAGCGGGTGGCGACAACCGGCTTGCCGGCGGCCATGCTCTCAAGAATCGAGAGCGGGAACCCCTCCGAGTACGAAGGATGAACGATCAGCTCGCATTGGCCGATGATGCTCGCCACATCATCGCGAAATCCGAGGAGCCGGACTGATTGTGACAGGCCGAGCGCTGTGACGCGCTCCTCCACGTCCCTGCCATAAGAGGCTTCGCAAATTGGCCCGGCCAGCAGGAGCACGACGCTAGGATGAGCTTTTCGAACAAGAGCTATCGCATCGACCAAATCCATTTGTCCCTTGCGTCGCTGAATCCCGCCGATACAAGCGATCAACCTGGAGTTGCCGGGTAGATCAAGCTCGCCTCTCAAGTCCGAATGAGCGGGCGCCGCGGATAGTTCCAGATCGAATCCATCCGGTATAACCTGGCATTCGATATCGCCAGCGTACTGACGAGTCTGGACAAGTACCGAATTCGAAACGCAGACAAGCGCGCCGCCGAGTTCTTCCACGATCGAGAAGAAGAACGCCAGATCGTCCGCATACGCGGGAGGAAAACCTTGCCCGAAGGAGCCTCGAGAATGCCAGATGTGTGGAATGCCGAGCGCCGTGGCTGCAAGCGCGCCTTCAATCGTCACCAGGGTGTTGCTATGAATCAGATCGACTCTTTCGCGCGCCGCCAACTCCGCCAGATCACGCCAACGCGTTTCGAGGCCATCGAGTTGCCGCGCAAAATGTTCCGCCGTCCAATCTGTCGCCGGAATCCACCACCGGATCGGCAACACGCGCGTTTCAACGCCAATCGACTCAAGTCGCGCGCGTAGCGGTCCGTCTTCAGGCAGCACAACGATGGATTCGAAGCGGGCGCGGTCCATCGCCCTGAGGGCGCGAAGCAACGCCTGCTCGGCTCCCGAGAGCGCGGCAGAGTGAGAAACATGCAGCACGCGCAGCATCATGTTGCTGCGCGTCCGATCACCCGAAGGAGATGGGGAATCGCCTGCTCGATGGAAAAGCGGGCTCGGACTTCTTGTTGCGCGCGGGCCGCCAGTTTCGCGCGCAGTTCCCGGTCGGAGTAAAGACGCTCCAATGCGTCGATCCAGCTCTGCTCTTCGTTCTCGGCGAACAGACCAGTCTCGCCTTCGCGGACATAAGAAAGATACGGCTCCACTCGAGAATAAATTCCCGCGGCGCCAAGAGTAGAGATCTCGAGGTACTTATTCGGCACTTTCGATCCCCAGCCGCGGCAATCCTCGAGCGGCGCGACCAGAATGTCCGGCTGAAGGCTCCCGATGTGTTTTGCGTGCCGTTCATAGCTGAACTGATATGGGGCGTGATGCACCCGCTCCGAACCGAGTGCCTCAAGCGCCGGCGGCAACGGCGGACCCAAGAAGAGAAGTTCCACATCGCTATGACGCCGCGCGAGCTCCCCCAGTGCGGTGAATGCCGGATCATCGCCGCGCTCCGATCCTGAGTATCCCACCAACAAACCGTTTCGTCTGTCGATTCGATGGTGAGCGTAGAGGTCGAGATCGATGTAGGGAGGGAGCAGTTCGATTTCGCGGGCATACGGAGCGAGGTCTTCCGCCAGCATCCTGTTGTAGACGATGGTCACGTCGGCCAATCGTACGCACTCCAAGAACGTTTCCATCTGCGATTGTCCCGGGCCGAACAAATGCTTATAGCGTTCCTTTTCGCGACCTAGCGCGATCCAGTTATCATCGATCATCACGATCGTTCCGATACCGAGTGATTTGCACTCCCGCATCAGCGGCCCGCATTCGGGATATCGCGGCCGTCCGAATATCACGAGATTGTAATAGCGAAGGTCCTCGGTGCGGCATCGTTCGTACAATTTTGTGCGCCACGTGAGATAGCCCTGGCCCCGCAGTTTCTCAAAGGGGCGCAAGAAGCAGAGTTCGTTGTTGGGAGGTTCGTAGATACCTCCGAGTACCAGAGCGCGGACCACCGATCGGCCGCTCGGTCTGCGCTGGATTGCGTCACTTGCCAGGTTTTGGAGGCGGGCTCGCCGGCTCCAAGCCGCGCCGGCGGCGAGCACCTTCGACGACTCGCTCTCGGCAAGATCGCTTGCGAACGCATTCAAATCGTTTCCCGCGTGAACGTATCGTGCAGCGATATCGGCGTCGACTGCAACGGCGTTCGAGAATGGATAACTATTCCAAAATCGCGCCGGACTGAGCGGCGATTCGCACGTCCGCGAAACGATTCGCCCGTGCCGGCTGAGCCTGACCACAAAATCGCGCCAGAAGAGGCGCTGGAGAATGGGCGAACAGTCGAACGCAACGGCCTTGGCGCATTTCGTGGCGACCAGGCAAAACTCCATGGGTATCGCGTTGAACATTTGCAGCCGTCCGTGTTGCACCGGATGCTCGATACCGGCCGGAATCGGAAGCGACCCGGCTGCATACGCTAAGTCCGCGCCATCGGCAATGCCGCGAAGCTCTTGAAGGACTCTCGGATCCGGATTCGATCCCGGCCACGCGAATGCGGCCCATGGTAGTTTGCTGGTACCCAGACCCAAGCCGAACAGCGCTTGGGGCAAGTCGACCGCACGGTCAAGCCGGATTTCCCGGCGGCATGAAAACGGAAATGCAAGTCCGGCCCATTCCGGTCCATCGACTAGTACGGTCACGCGCCAATCGGAGAACCGTTCGCGCAATAGATCCAACGTGTGTGACGCGCAACTTAGCAGCCCGCTGTTCGTAATGTCTCCCCCCAGCCAAAACAAGAGATCGATATCGTGTTTGGGCGGGTGTCCGAATTCGCGAACCGTGGCGTTTGAAAGAACGGACTCAAGCGATGGCGGGCGGTGAAGTCCGGCGAGAAGGCTCCTCATGAATTAAGCCGAATTTATCAATGCTGACGCGGACGGATCACCAGTAATTGTAACCGTACTTCCAGGGTTACGCTTCGGCGCGATGGCGGCGAGCACGAGCCAATAGCCGCCGCCACCAAGGCAATTGCGATTCGAGCCGTTGGATTGCCGCCTCGTGTTTCGCAACGTTCTCCCTCAAGAACGCGATACCCTCGTCGCGCGATGAAATAATCGCGTCCCGCGTAGACACTTCCTGTTTCAGAAACGCGATTGCCTCGTCTCGTTGCGCGACCACACGACCGTATTCTTCACGGGTGTCCGCGATGGGTTGGCCCTTTGTTGCGATGGCGTTTTGTAGAAACTCAACGGCTTGATCTCGCGCCGCGATAATTCGGTCCCTAGCCGCTACTTCGCCGCGCAGAAAAGTGATGCCGGCGTCGCGGTCGGAGACGACACGCTTTTGCTCGGCATTGGCGTTTTGAAGCAGTTCTACAACGGGCCGTTCGCGTTTGTCTATGCGCTGCTGCAATCGATCGACTTCCCTTTCGCGCCACGTTAGCAAAGCGTGGAGGCGAACCGGGTCGCTATCCTTGAGGTGGTCGCGCCTGAGTGCGCTGAGAATTTTCGCGGCTTCTTCCTCCTCGATCGCCTGGCCGGTCGGAATGAGGATCGCGTCGGGCCGAAGGCAGGTCACCGCACGGCGCGAATCATCGGAGCTCGCGATTATGACGGAAGCGCGCGCGAGCCACTCCATGTGCGAATCGATCTGCAAGTTCGCTTGATCACCGGCCCCCGCCGCGCATTCATACACGAGCAGAGGATTCCGGAAATTACGTAGCTCTTCGACGTTCCATGGATATGCAATGACGGCCGGCCCTTCGACGACTCCAAAGTTGTCGAGAGGAGCGTTCGATACGAAGAGCCGGGTTTCTTTTTCCACGAATCCGTGTTCTTTCCCGGCCGGATGCCGCGGATCGCAATAAAACACAAGACACCCGATATGTGCGAGCGCCCTCGCCCACTGCCGCGGGCGGTTCGATTCCGGATCGGCGTCCCAGGGCAGCGAAGGAGGAATGATCGCGACCAGTAGGTTATCCGAAAACTCCTCGAGAATGCGCGACAAGCGTTCTCGCGAAGGTATTTGAACGGGTCGCGACCCCGCCGTTCGCAAAGATGGCCGGGCAGAACGCGGCGGCGCGGACCACTCGGCCAAGACGGCGAGGAACCGGTCTCCGGCATTCTGCGGGCTGAATCGCAACGCGAATTCACGCGCTTTCTCTGTAAGCTGCCCGCGGCCCTCCCGCGTTTCGCCGATCGCTTCTTCAATTTGTCCGCAAGCTGCCGCAAGATCTCCCGCCGGGTAGAGCCGGCCAGTTTCGGCGGGCCGAACCAGATCGCACAAACCCGCAATATCCGGCGCGATCACCGGACAGCCGCACGCCATCGCTTCAAGAACCGCCATTCCGAAGGATTCGCTCACTGATGTGGAGACAAGGCATCCGCCGGATTGCGCCGCGGCGCGATACATCCCAGGCATCTTTGAGTTTTCAACGCCCTCCGTCCACCGTAGCCGTTCTTCGAGCCCAAGGGCGCGAATTGCATCGGTCAGCGTGGCGCGCGCGTCTTCGGACAGCGTGCTGGTAATCAAATGGAACGTCGCATTGATTCGATTTCGCAGCCGGTACGCGATCCCGAGAAACCCGCGCCAGTTTTTCACGGAGTCGAGCCGGCCGACCCAGAGAACGACCGGCCGAACCGGTACATCGGACTGGACGGTGTCTTCCAGGAACACCGGCGAAAGCGGGTTCGGGACAATGGCGACTGGCACGTCCGCGGCCATCAGCGATTGGACGCGCTGCTTTTGCGACGCTGACGGAACCACGACGCCTCGAATCCCGGTGAAGAGACCAGAATCGGTGAGCGGCGCCAGCATCTCGGCATTGCTCGAATGCACTTCGTAAACAAGACTGGCTTGCGGCCGCGCCTCGCGCGCGATGGGCAAAATTGCGGGGGTGTCAATGCTGACGATCCATTCCGGCTGGAACGCGGTTACTTCGCTAACCAGATCTGCTTCGGTGCGGCACACGCGAATGTCGACGCCGCTGTTCTCGAATAGCGGCCTCCCTCCCATTTCATCGAGGAACACGATTCGAACCGGACAACCACGGCGCATCAGTTCTTCGCTTCTGCTCCGTAGCACTACCTCGACGCCCCCGACTCCAAGGAACTGGTAAACAAAAAGGACTCGCGGATGCGGTTGACCGGCCGAGAACGATTGTCGAATGGCCGAATCGAACAGCTCGCGTCGCGCGGGCCATGAATTTTCTTGTGCCAAGGCTTTCCGGCGCTCGATCACCTTAGGATCGCCCTCCGCTACGGCCGCGTCCAGCAAGCGGACGAAATCCGCGGGGCTGTCGGCCAGGTACGTGACCTCGGCGTAAGGTTCCAGTTGCGGCAGGCGCGTCGATACAACGGGCTTGCCTTGAGCGAGGTATTCGTAAAATTTCACGGGATCCGTCGATAAAGTGATGGCGTCGATCTTGAACGGAATCATGCAGACGTCGAAGCGGCGCAAATACTCGGGGAGAACCGCATAGGGCCGATGACCGAACAAGCGAACGTTCGCGAGGTTTTGCAACTGTTCGATGGGGGCGTCGTATGCGGCTCCGATGAGGGCGAAGAAATACTGGGGACGTTCGATCGCGGCCTTCCTGATTAGGTCGACGTCGAGCCAGGTGTCCAGTACGCCGAAGAAGCCAACAACGGGCGCGGATGACGGCAGGTCGATCGCAATCGGTTTGACGCTCTCCTGCTGGAAATGCTCGCAGTCGGCGGCATTTGGGATCAGCAGCGTGTTCGGATTTAGCGGCGACCACATATCCCAAAGCTTCTGAGCGGTTACGATCACGGCGTCGGAGCTGCGAACTAGCGAGGGTTCCTTATCGAGCAACGCTTGGGGCATTCGTCCGAATCCGCTCCAGTCATCCATGCAGTCGTAAACGACGGGCCAGCCCAATCGCGATCGCGCACGATGGGCCACAGTCGCCCACGTGGGAAGGTGGAGGATCGAAACGGCGCGTTCGATTCCCATTTCCTCAGCCAGAGCGAGGAGATCGTCGACAATCGAATCTTCTATTTCGTCGGGCACCACGCCCGAATACACGTCAAGTGGCGCGGGCATTGCCAGACGCACCTCCCAGACGTTTCGCCGTAGCGCACGGAATGCGACCTCCGATCCTCCCAGAGGCGAGAATGTCGTCGCACTGATGAAAAAGATCCGGTGACCGGCATCCGCGAATCGGGACAAGAGTTGCTGCGGGCGCATCCAGCGAAGCTCCCATTCGATGCCCGGAAAGCAGACGATGTCGTAGGGCTCGGGCTGACGGGATTCGCGCCGGGTTTTAATTCTGCTTGCTGCAATCGCGGTCTTAATTTCCCCGATCCAGAGCGCGGCCTCCGACCCGGCCGCTGCCGTAGCGGCAGCGAGTTCGTCGGTCCACCAGCGCTTCACGCTCTCGTCCGGCTCCGGCGAGAAACCTTCCGAAATCACCTTAGCTAGTTGCTCTCCATTTTGGGAAGCTGCGGCTGACAGTCGATTCGCAGCCGAGAGCGCCCTTTCAGCGAAATTCGCATCGCCCAGAGCGCGGTCTAATCGCTTGCCCAGATCTTCCGCCTTAACGCCGCTCAAGTCGACCGCATGCTCTTCAAGGCCGGCGGAGACCAACAAGCCGCGCACCTTGGGATCGTAGACCAATCCAACCACCGGGACGCCTTGACGGAGCGCAAACAATACGGAGTGGTACCGCATTCCCAGCACAACATTGCAACCCCCGATAACGCGAGCGAGTGTCTGCCAATCTCCAGCCGCGTCAACGAGTTTGGCCTGCTGCCCCAGCCGCATGCGCGACTGGATTCGCCGCGCGATCGCGGTGTCGTTGTCCAGTTCAAGATCCGATTGCTGGAACGGAAGAAATAAAACCTCTCCGCCATGGCGAGCAAGGAAGTCATCAAGCGCAAGCGCAACTTCTGACTCCCAGACTTCGGGGTCGGCTCCCATCGTCCAGTTGCGGAGAGCGACCCCCAGGATTGGCCGCGATCCACCCAGCGGCTGCTTTGGTAACGAAAGCAGCCACGCTGGATCGGCGGTGACTTGAATTCGATTCTCGGGTACGCCCAGTTCCGTGAGGCCAGCCTTCGATGTCTCATCTCGAACCGTAACCAGGCGCGCCAGCTCGCATGACATTTGCGTATAGAGCCGCCCGGTTGCCGTCGAGAGCGGGCCGATTCCGGCCGCGAAT
>JASHRP010000313.1 GCA_030037375.1 Bryobacteraceae bacterium
CAGCTTTGGGCGGAGCTGGCCGATGCGCGGACCGCGCCGGTCGAGCCGTCTTTGCGTATTTTCGAAGGGGTGACGGAACGCTGGGTGATTTTTTTCCGGTCGCTGGCGGAGGGCGATTGGTCGCGCCAGTTCCAGAACCCGGAGTGGGGAACGCGAACGGTGGAGGATGTTCTGCGGTCGATGGCGTGGCATTCCCGGCATCACACCGCTCATATTACTCGAATGCGAGAGCGGATGGGCTGGTAAACAGAGAGCTTCAGCGCGCGCCGGTCTGCTCCCGAGCGATGAAGTCGGGAAATTCGGCGGCGGTATTCAGCCGGCCTTCCAAAACATCGACGAGGAGGCGGCGAGTGATCACCGTGTTGAACGGCGAGGCGTAAACGGTTCCCGAAGTCTGGCCCGGCAACTTGAGCAAGAATGGAACGCCCGATGTGTCCTGATGCGAGGCGGCCTCTTCGTCGGGCGTCCATTCAGCGGTTCCGCGCCAGAGATTGGTGCGCCATCCATGGTCGGCGCTGACCAGGATGGCTGTGCGGTCTTCCAATCCCGCATTCTCAATCGCACGCCGCAAGGATCCGAGTGTGCCGTCCGCCTGCTGGACGCTATCGAGATATCCGATTGAGCCAACCGCGGTGATCGCCCCTTTCGCGCGGCTGTAGATGGCGGGTGGATGAGGGATCGGCAGATGAATCAGCGCGAGACCGATGGCGGGATCGGAAACCACTTCGCGAGCGCGGTCCATCAGGTAGAGGAAGCGCGTGGCCTTTTCTTGGCGCGGATAAATGCCCGGAAACATGCCGGGAAAATGGCCGAGCAGAGGCAGCGCGGCGACTTGAAGCTTTACCCGATACCACATCGCTTGCGGGAGCGGCTGGCGTTCGAAGGTCTCCTCCATTCCCGAGGTCATCCAGCCCGCGATCCAGTAGGACTCGGTGAGGCTTCGATTGAGAACGCGCCCGTAAGGATGCGCCCAGCCCACGACCGCGGTATTGAGACCGAGATCACGGGCTTGGTCGAAGACGTTTGAAACGGAATTCCAGGCGATTGTTCCCGATCCGCCGGGCATGCGCAATTGCAAATCGCGGGGACCGTCCGGGATCGATTCAGCGACCATCCGGCCCAGAATGAGGGCGGGCATGGATACTTCGGTCATGTTGGCCGGCGATTGCGCGGCGGTCGCGTAGATGCTTTCGTTTCGGAGGCGGTCGAAGTTCGGCAAGGAAAGGCCGGCGGGACGGTTACCGAAGGCGATGGTTTGACTGAGCTCATCGAAGATGATCCAGATCACACGCACCGGCGGCGGAGGACCGGCGAGGCGCGGGGCGGGCGCAGCGTCGGAATAGGAGGCGCTGGGATAACGCAGCAGAGTTGCGCGCGCAGCTTGAATGTAGACAAGCGCCAGCACGGGCCAGGAATAGAGAAATATCGAACGCATGGCACGCGAGGCGGCGATGGGACGGAGAATCGCGAACGCGATGGGCGCAATCGCGATGAATAGCGCGGCCGGCCAAAAAATGCGATTTCTGACGAGCGGCGCAAGATCGACCGGCGAGGCCGATAGCAGGGCGACCGCGGCGATTCCCAGTGGCACGAGCGAAGCCAGAAGGAACGCGATGTGAAGAATTCGAAGACGCCGCCACTGGAGACGGATGCAGAGTTCCCAGAAGAGCCACATGCCGAGGGCGAGCACGAGCTCGCAGCACAGCACCGGCCAGGCGACCGCGCGGAGCGGATCGTAGCGCGTGAAATACGCGATCCGGCCCTGCGCATATCCGACCCACGTGTTCAGGAAACACCAAGTCGCGAAGGCAAGGCACACGAATATGCGGCGCGCCACCTAATCCCTCTTCTCGAGTGAGTAGAGCGTGCGCGCGGACGATAGCCGGCAGGAAGAGGCGATCGAGAAGTGCCTCCGGGCCGCAGACTCAAACGCGTCCTGGTTGAGGCCGCGATGCAGCTCCTCACGGCCGCGCAGCAAAAGCTGAAACTGCGAGTCGGCGGGATCGACGTATTCGATCACCGCAAGGCGCTTGGTGAGCTGCGCGGCGAGTTTAAAGATCGCGTCGAGTGGCGCGCGAGCGTTTACCACGAGATGGTGCACCAACGCGAGCATGAGGACGCAATCAAACCGGTCGAGAGCGCGGTCAAGGAACGACATGTTTTCGCGATTCTCCCAACCCCACGCGCCGCTGGGCTGGGCGATATCGACCACGAGCGGCAGGATATCCAGACGCTTCTCATGAGCGCGATTCCACAATGCTCCAACCGCCGCGGGGTCGTGATCGACGGCGACAACAGAAGAGCCGAGGCTCGCCGCGATCAGGCTGTAGTGGCCGGTGTTACAGCCAGCGTCGAGGACGGTTCGAGATTGTTCGACAGCCTGCGACACAAACTGCTCCTTTTGTTTCAGGGCGGACTCGGTGTAGGTATGTTCCGAATCGTAGGCGTTGCGCGCGGGTTTGGGCCGAAGGCTGCGCAGGATTTTGCGCGCGTGGTTGAAGAGGCGATTCAGGAGAAATTTCGCTTCTTGCGCATCCCGGGCGCGGCGGGGACGAAACTTTCCGGACTGATCTGGCACACTGTTTCGCGAAAAGGGCGGCTTCGAAAGCAGCACGGGAATGGTGACCAATCCGAGAAGGGGCGGGAAGAAGAGGCCCCACCATGGACACATCCGCCACATTCGCTCCGGCTCGAAACCTTCGCGATGCACCAGGAGGATTTCATCGATGCGCAGGCCGAACTGCCGGTTGGCCAGCAGAGGGTAGAGGAAGGTTCGAACAAATTGCGCATAGGGGCGCCAGACCGGGTCGAGCGGCTCGCGGGCGTCGAAGGAAAGCACGTCCAAGAAGAGTGCTTTGTGGCCTTCGAACATGATGTTGAAGGGGGTCGCGTCTTTGAGAACGTAGCCTGCGTTGACGGCCGCCTGAGCCAGATCCAACGTGCGCGATGCCGCTGCATGCAGCATTTCCGGAGCCCATTCGAACGGATAATTGGGAAATCGGACGGCAGGGTGCTCCAATAGCAGGGAGCCTTCCGATATTTCCGCGCGAATTTCGCCGGGCAATTCGTCCGGGATTTCGACGATGGTGGAACGGGCCAGGGTTCCGTCATTCGCCCAGGACACGGCGGCGGGGGAAGAGAGAAAGGCGCGCGTCTTTTCAGCGGCGTGTGGCGATACGCACCGAAACACACGCTCCCCGGACCGGAAGACAAAGCCGTCCGGATCGCGGAACGAAAGGCGCACTATGCCTTTAGGTTTTGGTCCAGACGCTGGCCCAGATTCTGGGTTGAGCTTTCGCCCCGCGGACGCGCGAACAAGCTCTTACGAAACCGATACAGCAGAGTTAGAAACGCGGCTGCAATGATTTGAAAGAAAAAGAGACCTGATCCCGGATCCGTGTACATGGTTTTTTTTGAGGCTCGCGAAC
>JASHRP010000314.1 GCA_030037375.1 Bryobacteraceae bacterium
AAGCCCTGCGCCGCACCGGCGGCCCAGTAAGGTTCAGAGCCTTCCTTCATCTCCCGGCGATAGCGCTCCAGCAGCGCGATTGGATCGCGCCCGTAAGTTGCGCCCAGTTCTTTGGTGAACGCAGCGATTTCCTGCTCCGGATTGTGTTCCGTCAGAATGCCGCGCTTAAGCAAAGATTGTATGCAGCGAGTCAAAGTGTCACGATCGTAAGGCAAGAATCTTTCGAGCGCTTCGTACGCATCGGGCAAATGACGCGGCTCAGCGAAATAGGCGATGATGTCGCTGACCTCTTGAGTGACATTCAGCCGGACGTAATTGATGGCGTGAAGGACTAAGGTTTGCCCGATGCCAACTGGAAACTGGTGAACGAAGCGAGACTGGCGCAGGATCATATCTGGTCCAGCAAACCGCTACTAAGCGCTTTGCCGGTTTTCTCCTCAGTTAATCGACGTAGGAGATGGGATTCTTTAGAATCCGGCGGCCTTGCCTTGTGGCCAGGGGGTGCGTCCGGTAAGAGCCGGTTGACGCCGCCTCAGGCGAGCTTGTTGCCGCATTCCGGACAGAACCTGGCGGCTGCCTCCACGCTGGCGCCGCAACGCGAGCATACGCTCTTCGCATGCAGCGGCTTGCCGCACTCCGGACAAAACTTCGCGCCCTGCGCGCGAGCTCCGCAGCTTGGGCACAGCGCCGCTGCCTCCGCGGTGACGTCGACGCCCTGTGTAAGGTCCTGCTCCCGGACTTTCTGCCTCAACTGATCCACGGCCGCCTGCGCCTGCGCGGCCGCGAGCTCCGTCTCCACATCCGGCGCGCATTCGTAACACAGCGTCCTCTGGCCGTTCCAGCAGGTCGCCAGGCAGACCCAGCGCGAGCACTTGAGACACTGACGAAAATTCGGCTTAGCCTCCTGGACGGCCTTTTCGAGCGCATGATCGTGGGCCGGGCCTTGAACCACCCGCTCAATCTCATACGCGGAAGATCCCGCCGAGCCCAGGATGCCTCCAAAGAGGCCCCCTGCGGTGCGAAGCGCACTCGACGCAATCCCCATGGCCGACGGCTGGAACTCCGTCATGAAGCCGTTCCCGCACCGGTCGCACATGAATTCGAACTGATAGCCTTTATCGGTCGAGTGATCGGTATGATTGCGGGTAAATTGAATCAGCGCCACGCTTCGCTCTCCTTTGAAGCTTTGAGGATATCAATTTGTTCTCGGCTGCCTCGGCTTCGGGAACGCCGGAAGTTGGCGCGGCGCAATCCATGCACCGCAATCCGCGCGGCCATGCCTTTTCTCTTCCACTGCGATACCCTAACCGGAAGGAGATTAACCGGTGAAGAATGTTGTCCGGCAATTGACGTTTGTAAGCGCTTTGCTGTTTTCGCATGCCGCGTTGGCACAATGGTTGGGCTACCCAACTCCTGGCGTCCCGAAGACCCCGGACGGCAAGCCCGATATGAATGCTCCCGCGCCTCGAACAGCGGACGGGAAGCCTGACCTTTCGGGGATGTGGGGCTGGATCAACATCGGCGCGCCCTGCGGGGCGCGTTGCACAGACACACAAATTTCGCGCGAATTCATCAATCTGGCGGCAACGCTCAAGGGAGGCAATCCGCCGTATCAGCCTTGGGCCGAGGAACTGGTCAAAAAACGAAAGGCGGACCAGGGCGCCGATCCTAACGTTCACTGCATGCCCCGCGACGCTCCACGCATTTGGACCGACGACTACTACAAGCGGATCTTCCAAGTGCCGGGCCGCTTGCTGATCCTTACCGAGCGCAACATGCAATACCGCCAGATCTTCCTGGACGGACGCCCCATGCTCGATGACCCGAATCCAACCTGGAACGGCTATTCGGTCGGCAAATGGGACGGGGATACGCTGGTAATCCAGACCAGCGGTTTCCGCGACGATCTCTGGCTGGATGCCAATGGAAATCCGCTGACAGACAAGGGCAAGCTGACGGAAAAGATCCGCCGCCCCAACTTCGGTACTTTGGAAATCGAAATCACGGTGGACGACCCGAAGGCGTATACCGCTCCATGGACGGTGACTCTAAAGGAACCGCTCATTCTGGACAGTGAACTAATCGATTATTACTGCCTGGAGAACGAAAAAGATTTCGTGCACATGCAGAAGCAGTAAATCACACGGACTGTGCAGCGAGGGCGCATGCTCAGCCGCCCGAAGGCTCCTCCGCCCTGAAACAAAAATGGCGCAACAAACGTGTCACAGGGGGGTAAACGTCAGAAATTACAATGTGATACGCTTTAGCCGAAGAAAAACGCCAACATTTTAAAATGCGGGTTTCGTTGGTCCTTCCGCTTGTCTGCGCGTCCCTCTGCGGCGTTGCTCTGAGCGTATGTGCGGCGGATCGGGCGTTCACCTCATATGTAAGTGCGAAGCCCGTTCTGAATCAGCCGGTCGACCAACTGCCCGTCGAGCTTAGAAATCCAAGTGAGGCCAAGTGGGTCGCGTGGAGCCAAAAAGAGGACAAAGCCATTCGAGGGCGTCTCGATCAGGGCAACTTGGACTCGATGGTCAACCTTCTGTTATATGGAACCTCCTTCACGAAACAGCCGCGCATCAAGGTCGAGAACCTCACTGAGGCCTCGAGAACTGGGATCCTCCGTGCTCGAGTGGATGATTTGATTGCGGGCCTGCGAAATCCTGGAGACAATGAGCGTCTTACTTTTCTGAACGCTCTTCTGCGAAGCCACGGAATCGATCCGAGCTCCCCCGGCGAAACAGGCGTGTTCATCTACAACCAGCTTCAGCGAGTCATTCAGGAGATTCAGATCCTGGCGAAGCGCGGCGAGGAGGCCAAGCGGCTCATTCAACCGAACGGGGCGGGACCGAATGGGGCTCCCGATCCATCCGCGATTTTCAACTGGAGAGCGGGGTTGTTGCGCGATCGGGGCGTCTCGCTAGACACCAGCATTTTCCCGAATTTCTCCATAGAACAGGCGTTGCGCGATTTGAGGAATCGTGGTGTGCTGCGCGAAGGGCAGGTTGCTCGCGTGGCGGTGATCGGGCCGGGCCTCGACTTTAGCGATAAGAATGACGCATCCAGCTTCGATTATTATCCCCAGCAGACCCTGCAACCGTTTGCGCTGTACGACTCGCTTCTCCGGCTGGGGCTTGCGAGGAGCAACGCAATATCGATGACGATCTTCGACATCAGCTCGAGAGTGATCGATCACATCCAGCGTGCCCGCGAACGTGCGCTTTCGAACGCCGATGCGCCGAATACGGGTTATGTCATACAGTTGCCTCGGCAACTTGCGAATCCGTGGCCGCAAGATCTCATCGCTTATTGGCGTTCGCTAGGCGACCGCGTGGGATCCGAAGTTGCGCCGATCACTCCTCCAAGTGGCTTGCTCAGTGGCATTGAGGGGAAAGGCTTGGAAACGCGAGCCGCGCGAATCCATCCGGAGGTGGTACTTAACTGTCAGGCGGTGGACCTCAACATCGTTCTTGAACGTATCAATCTGGCGGAGGCGGACCGATACGATCTGATGGTGGCCACCAACATCTTTATCTATTACGACGCGTTCGAGCGTTCGCTGGCGCTTGAGAACGCGGGCGCCATGCTGAAGCACGGGGGTCTCTTGCTGACGAATGACCGGCTGCCCGAGGTCCGCGGCGGGTCGATGCGGCAGGCCGGCCTCACCGACGTCCAATATAATCGCGATGCCGTGGGTTGGTATCAGAAGCGATAGCCGATACAACTTCGCAGACCTGGGTATCCGCCGGAACCATACGTCCGCCCGGGGCTTTCAGACAGCGGGATTCAGGATTTGAAAGCCTTCCGCGGAAGCAGCCGCGAGCAAGGCCTCATCCGACGAGACGAATACAATGTCGCTCATGTTCGTGATCGTGCGAACCGAGCAGCAGCTCGCCAGCTGTACTGCGTCCATGGCTCGCAAAGGGTGGCGCTCGACCAGTTCTTTTGCGGTTTCGATCACAGACGCGTTGAGCGGCTGCTCCGTCATCTGCGCTATTTCCGCCGCAAGGGTTCTTAACGCATCAGCGGCGTGAGCCGCTGAAAGCTCGCCCATTCGCTCACGCCGCCTGATTGCGGAGTTAATCTCTAGACAGGATAGCGTCGAAACCAGCTTCTGAGACTGAGACAGCGGCTCGACTAAAGCGATCAACCGGTCCGATCCCGCCTCCTGCACAAACAGCTTGGCCAGAGCGCTGGATTCGAGAAAGTAGAGTGTCAACGCGACCCGCGGTCACGCAAGACGGTGTTCGACAGGGGCTCACCGGATACAGGTACCGGCCGAAATCGGCTTATAGGCGCACCTGCGGAATTGATCTGTTTTTGTCGGTTTGAACAGATGGTTGTGGTGGGATAAAGTGGCGCTTTCGGGTTTGGCACTTTGCTGGTCAAAATCCAGCCGCCCTTTATGGCTTCGGATAGTAGATTTCGCCGCTCTTCCTCGCTCTGAGCCCAATTCAAGCCGGTCGAGGGAAGATACTCGTCACGGAACCACTTCAGAGCCACAAACATTCGACCCGGAGCGTTCTCTGCCTCTCGAAGGGCATTGAGTAACTCGGGGACGGCCCTCGCCGCGTCCATTGACTTTTGGGGAATAGAGCTCGCTAGGGCGGCACTTGGCGAAATGCCGTCTTCACGAACGTCGTCAGGTTCAAAATAGATGCGGATCTCTCCATCGGAGGGCGACCAGTTGTCTGCGGATGCTGTCCGGCGCTTCTTGCGGCCATCCGCATCGCGGAGCTCGACTACCGGTCGAAAACCTTCAGGTGCAATAACATCCAATACGGAGAGACTTCTTATCTCTGGGGCAGCCATCTTTC
Organism: Bryobacteraceae bacterium; assembly: GCA_030037375.1. Lineage (GTDB taxonomy): Bacteria > Acidobacteriota > Terriglobia > Bryobacterales > Bryobacteraceae > Palsa-187. Next base: position 4,818 of record JASHRP010000314.1, read on the forward strand.
GAAGCATCGACAACGCGCTTTCGATCGCTTCTTCGCAATCCTCGATGGTTTTGTTCTTCAAGTTATTCATAGTCTTCCTTTATAGATAAATTTATATTCGGAGGTTAGGTGAACCCAAAACCTCCATCTATATATAAGCATGGATTCTTTGGCTTGTCAAGTAGTTTCTTGGGCCACCCTGGACGCAAGCAGTGCCGCCGCCCACAGGCTCAATGCTCTACTCGACGAACTACGGACTAGAAACGGAACCGAGCAACGAGTTGGCCGGTCCGCGCTCCGGATGCGAGGGCGGCCGTTTGCTCAAAGCCGAAGCCTGACGCGTACGTAGCGCCGGAGGTGCAGGCACCTGTGGCACCGGTGTTGCCCGACAAGAAGCAAGTCGGCGCAGTCAGCGGAGTGGTCGAACTTGGGGCGGGAAGCACGGTGCGATTAAAAATGTTCACGAACTCCATCCGAACGCTAAGGTTCATCGATTCGCGGATAGCGAACGTGCGCCCGAAGTTGAAGTTCTCCGTGGGATGGCGCTGTGACCGGTAGTCGTTGTAATACGCCGGGGAGGTCCCCCAGGTGCCAGCGGGTGGAAGCGCCCACGCGGCCGGATTCAGCACCAGAGTTTTGGTCGGATCGAAGCAGTGGCAGTTGAGATTCTGAAGAAACAGCGGTTGTCCAGGGACACGATCCAGGTACGAATTCGTTTCGAACGTTTCGGTGGACAGCAGATTTGCCGAGGCGCTGGGAACCAGGATCGGCGTCCCGCTGGCATAAGTAAGAAGGGCTCCCATTTGCCAGCCGCTCAGAACGTACTTCAGAATCCTGTTGTTCGTCCACGGAGCAACAGGCACCGAGTAGGTGAAGTTGATATTGCTGACCAGCGGCCGGTCCAGGCCCGAGATGTACTTGTCTTGACTCCGATTGTTAGGATCGTTTTGATCTGCCTCGACGCCGTCCTGGAGATTCTTCGACCAAGTAAAGTTATAGCTGGCATCCAGACCATGCGAGAAACGCTTGACGACCCTGAGTTGCAAGGAGTCGTACCAGGTGTCTCCCAGCGGCGCCCACAGCGCCGCCGGCGCGCTATTAAACTGCGGGTACGGACGCAGCGCCTGCGCGACAGTGGCCGTCAGCGGGAATCCCGCGTACGGCAGCTTGTCAAAAAACGGGCCGGCCGCCGCACTGCCGATGGGAGCGGCCAGGATCGCACGGGCCGACGCCTGGGTGATGTCGAGCCCATCGGCCAACAGGGCCTGCGGGGTGTTCGCGTTGTAGTTGACCGCCCCGGTCGACGGCAACCACACGCCGCGGTTTCCCACGTAGGCGGCATTCACCACCAGATTCCGGACGATCTCGCGTTGCACACCCACGCTCCATTGATACGTCTTGCTGGGGTACCCGGCGTGCGGATCGATCCAGCTCCCTGGCGCCGATCCGGGCGTTCCAGCGACGGGCACTACGGGGTAGTGGCTCGCATTAAAGTTGGGGTATGCAATCTGAGCATAGGTCAGCGGAACGCCGCCTGCCAAGGTCATGGGCGCCTGGGCCCAGGCAGTTGAATTTACCTGATTGACCGATGTGACAGAGCGCGCTTGTATGCCCACGTCGGGCGTAGTGCCGATAAGGAGGGCCGCTCCTGCGCGCAGCACCGTTTTCGAATTCAACTGATAGGCCACTCCGAGTCGCGGCCCAAATCCAAATTTATAGCTATCGAAAAAATTGTTGTCGCAACCGCAGGTCGCCCCGTAGGTGACGCCCCCAAGACGTCCGCCGTCTTGCGTATTGAGCACGCTGGGGTCGAAAAACCCGTAACGGCCGTACTGCTCCTTCCCTTCGGTGGAGTAATCGTAGCGCAGCCCGTAATCGAGCGTAAACTTCCGCGAGACCTTCCAACTGTCTTGAGCATAAAATCCCAATTGGTGTTTCCCGAGCCTGGCGACCGCCGGGGCGTCAACCTGATAGTTATCGACCAGGCCGAGCAGGAAACTGGCGTAGGGAAGTCCAATGGTGTTGCTGGTGCCCGGGGGGTTGGTCGCGTTCAAATAGGGGAGACCTGTTTCCGCCGCGCTGAAGTTAAAAACACCGTTTGTATCCAGGTAATTGTAATTCGGGTACCCTTCAATGGACGCTTCCGCGCCGTATTTGTAAGTGTGGTTGTTCTTGACCCAGGTAAGGTTGGCCACGAGATTAGTCTTTTCTTCCAGCGTGAGCTGCTCTCCGTCGATGCCACCACTCACCCCTAGGTTGCTGGAGCCGCCGGTGCTGTTTGCACCCAACATCGATGTGAATACCGGAAACTCCAAATTCGTAAATGGGCCAGTCAATCCGATTCCCGTGGTGGGATTGTAACCCGTGACCGCAGGGGGCATCGAGAGCGAGCTCTTCACGAACGCACCCCCCAAATGCAGGAGCAGAGTCGGTGTGATGGTCTGGTCGTAGTTGAGGCGATTGTTGGTGGTGGGCCAATTGGTCGGGAGAAAATTGGAAAGCAGCGTGGGAAATCCATCCTCACTGGTATTGGTGGGCGGTCCGGGGGTGGCCATCTTCACTTCGCCCCAGTTGTAGCTCAGCCTAATCTTGGAATTCAGCGAGTGGTCGATCTTAATCGACGGGATATAGTCCTTGGAGTGGACCGTATATGGGTTTATGTAGTTATTGATCAACTGGGTCGCGAACGATCCCTGGGGTTGCGGAATCAAGGCCTGAACTCTCAAAGCGACCGGATCCAGGCGCGTCGGCGGAATGATATTGCCTGGGAACGCAGTCCGGGTAAGCTGTCCATTGGGCGCGAGCTGCTGCGTGGCCGGATCGTAAATCGAATTCGCAATGATCGGATTGCCCAGCGGATCCGTTCCTATAATCTTATTGGCTGTCGCCGCCTCGGCTGCGCTAAAATTCCCGACCTGATATTGCGGCGTGGGAACCGTGAGCAGGTTGGTCGTGGTGGTGGTAGTGGTGGGATGGGACTCGTAGCTAAAGAAGAAAAAGGTCTTATTCTTGCCGTTGTAGAGCTTGGGAATCCAGACGGGTCCGCCGGCGGTGCCGCCGAAGTCGTTGTTGCGAGCTTTGGGGCGAGTGTGGGAGTACGGGCCCCGGCCATTGAAATCTTCGTTCTCCAAGTACTCGTATATAGATCCATGGAACTGGTTGGTGCCGGATCTCATGGTGTAGCTTAAAACTGCGCCGGTCGACTGGCCGAATTCGGCCGCAAAGTTACTGGTTTGTACCGCGACCTCCTGGAGCGAATCCACGCTCGGCGCTCCGAACGAGTAGTAGGCGTTGCCCAAGGTGTATGTCGCGTCCAGGCCGTCGATGCGGATCCGTTCGCTGGCGGCCGGCGTGCCATTGATGCTTATATTGGTGAGGCCACCGTTCACGCCAGGAATCGTTAGCACGACTTCCGTGGAATTGCGGATGGTGCCGATGGCACCCATGGGAAGATCGTCCTGCTGTTGGGTAGTGACGTTGTGGCTTACATCCCCGGACTCCGTTTGCAGGAGCGGCGCGACGTCGGTAACCGTTAACGCCTCAGCGGCCGTACCGACTTGAAGGGCGAAATCGACGCGCGTGGTTTGCAGTTGTTGGACCGTAACCCCCGTCCGAACGGATTTTTTGAATCCGGCTGCGGCTACGTCTATTTCATATGTGCCGGCGGGAAGCTCGTTGAGCGTGTAATTGCCGGTGGCGCTGCTCGCGGCTGTCGAGACGACGCCGGTGTCGGTGTTTTTGACCTCGACCGGGGCGTTGGGAACCACGGCTCCCGCCGGGTCCGAAATCACGCCCGTGATCGTACCGCCGGTTTGCCCAAACACGGCGCCGGAAAAGCAAACAACAAATATCGCTAACGTTGCGAATCTCATGCGACAGCCCCCCTTAATTAGGCAAGTTCGCTTTAAAATCCACTGCGACGGAGAATGGTAGGGGGAACTATACACCCGTGGTCAGTCTCGGTCAAGGCCTCCTCGGCCTCAGCGACGGAGCTAGCTTGTCAGCGTAAATGAAAACCTTCGCGCCGTGACGCTAAAAGGCCGCGGTTTGCATCGTCTGACGATTGAGGCGCTTCATTCGCACGATGATTCGACCAACCAGGCTTGGATATGGATCGATGCGTTTGACGTGCACAATGGCTCGCTGGTGGATCCATCGCAAGCCGTTGCGACCAACGTCGAGCAGACCGATCCGTCCATTAATTACCTGGGGCGCTGGTTCACCCAAAATGGAGCCCAATACAGCGGAGGCAGCGTGAACATGGCCGTCGATCCGGGCGCGCGAATCGATCTCACCTTCAACGGAACCGCGGTCAATTGGATTGGCTACCGGGATCAATGGTCGGGCTTGGCGCAGGTGCTCCTGGATGGCAATCTTCAGCAAACCGTCGACACATACTTGCTTGAATCCGTCGGCGGCGCAGACCGTGACATATAGCATGAGCGGGATCTCTCCCGGCAATCATGTCCTCAGCATCGTGGTCGTTTCAGGTATCGAATGGCGGCACGAACAGCACCTCGGCTGCCGCTCCCACGATCGATGCCGGCGGAATCGTGAATGCCGCGTCCTATTCGACTGCTCCTGTGGCACCAAGCCAGATCGTATCGATCTTCGGGCAGGACTTCCTCACCAGCGGCAGCGCGAACGCGAGCCAGGTTCCGCTGCCGACCCAGCTTGGTCCGCAGAATACATCGGTGACGGCTTGCGGCAAATCGCTTCCGCTCTACAGCGTGTGTCCGGGCCAGATCAACGCTCGGCTCCCGATGGAATGCGCGACGAGCGGTACGGCACCCGCGACCGTGACCGTCGGCAACCAGACCGCGACACAATCTTTCAATCTCGCGCCGGCCTCGCCGGCGATTTTTACCGTGAGCGGCAGCGGCACGGGCGATGGCATCGTCGTTCATGGTGACAATTCGCTGGTCAGCTCGGCGAAACCCGCGACTGCTGGCGAAGAGGTCGTGATCTATTGCACTGGGCTCGGCGCGACGAGTCCTCAATTCGGGACGGGAGTGGTCACGAATCAGATGAACAATACCGCGCTACCCTTCACGGTAACCGTCGGCGGAAAGGATGCCACGGTTGTTTATAGCGGAATGACTCAAGGATCGATCGGACTGTATCAGATAAACGCGATCATGCCGGCGGGCTTGACTGGCAGACAGCCGATCGTGATCACGGTTGATTCGAGCTACTCGAGCCCCAGCAGCGTCAACACCTGGCTGCAGTAACGTCAGATGGACAGCGGATCGGGTTTCAGGCGCCCGCTTGAATCGCCGAATTTTTCGAGCGGCGCACCAGCCTTATCGAGCATCGTGAGCAGCAGATTGCACATGGGCGTTTTATCCGGGTAGCGCTGGTGATTGCCGGTCTTGATTCGCCCCCCGAGCTTGCCGGCAAGCAGACACGGAAGATCGAAATGACGGTGCAGATTGCCGTCGCCCATGCCGCCGCCGTAAAGCATCAGCGAGTGATCCAGAAGCGAACCATCGCCATCGGGGGTTGCAGCGAGATTTTCCAGGAAATAGCCGAACAGGGCCGCGAGGTGCAGGTCGATCTTCGCCTTCTTCGCGATCAACTCCGGATCGTTGCGATGATGCGACACCGCGTGGTGCTGGTCCGGGACGCCGATGAACGCGAACGTGCGCGAGCTTAGCTCGCGCGCCATGATCATGCTGAAGACGCGCGTCAGGTCGGCGCGGAAAGCGAGAAGTTGCAGATCGAACATGAGCTTGGTGTGAGCATCGAAGGTGTCCGGGATGCCTTCGGGGCGCTCAATTAGCTCGAACGATTGCGACGGCTGCGTTTCGGGGCTGGAGACACGCTTTTCGAGTTCGCGGACCGAATCGAGATATTCGGTAAGCTTGTTGCGGTCGCCGGGACCGAGCGTGGTCGAAAGCCGATTCACTTCGCCAAGGACGGAATCGAGCAGATTTCCGGTGCTCTTTTGTTGAGCTTCGCGCTGCGCGACGGTTCCGCCGTCGCCGAACAAGCGCTCAAAGATGACGCGGGGATTGGTTTCGGTGGGATTCGGAGAAGTTTCGTTGCGCCAGGAAACGGTGTTGACGTAGAAGCAATCGCCCGAGTCGCAGCCCGTCTGCGTTGGAAAATCGACCGTCATTTCGATCGAGGGAATGCGCGTCGTGCTGCCGATCTGGCGCGCGATCAACTGATCGGCCGTGGTCGCGAGCTTGACCTCCGCGCCGGGAAGCGTGCGGTCGTAGGCGTGTACGCCGGTCAACCAAGCCGCGGAAGCGCGAGGATGATCGCCGGTGCCGTCGCCAAAGGTATCGGCCTGCGAATGCGCGAGATTGCTCAGCACATTGATGCTATCCTTCACCTTGGTGAAGGGCTGAAGGGTCGGCGGAAGGGTTCCGAGCGGTCCGCTGGTCTCCGGAATCCACTGATTTTGGATCACTCCGTTAGCGATGTAGAGGAATCCGAAGCGCATCGGAGCCGGTGTGGCCGCGCGGAGCGCTGGGGCCATCGCGTCGAGGAACGGAAGCGCCACGGCCGCGCCCATTCCCCTCAAAACCGTGCGTCTTGGCAGGGCCTTTCCGGTGATGAACATCGCTCAGCCTCCGCGCTTATTGTACTTTACTGGCCGCAACTGAATTGGCTGCAACAGCAGCCGCGCCCTCACGCATCTGGAACGGATTGCTATTGACCACTCCAACCACGAATGCCGCGAAGGTATCCGACGGCGCAGCCGAACGCACAATCGCGCGCACGGCGGGCTGATCGTAATACTGGAGATTGCGTCCGGTAGCGTACATCAGCAGGCGCTCGGCGAGCGTGGAATAGAAGGGAGTGGGATCGCGAACCAGCTCCTTCTTCAGCCCAGCGATACCTTGGAATGGGCTTCCCCCGGGGAGCGAACCGGACGCGTCGATTTTGCCGCCATCATCGTGATCGCGCCATTTGCCGACGGCGTCGAAATTCTCCATCGCGAATCCGATCGGGTCCATGCGGGCGTGGCAGCCGGCGCACGGTGGGGAGGCGCGATGACGAGTCATGGCCTCGCGCATAGTGAGTTTTTGACCAGGTTCTGAGCCGTCGGTGTTTAGCGCCGGCACATTCGGCGGCGGCGGAGGCGGCGGCGCGCTCAAGAGATTTTCCAGCACCCATTTGCCGCGCTGCACAGGCGAAGTCCGGTTGGCGTAGGACGTAATGGTGAGGAGGCTGCCCTGCCCCAGCAAGCCGCCGCGTACGCTCCCTTCGGGAAAAACGACCTTGCGGAACTGGCTGCCAGCGATACCCAGAATGCCGTAGTGACGGGCGAGCCGGTCATTCAAGAAGCTGTAGTTCGCAGTCAGCAGCTCCATGACGTTGTGGTTGCCGAGTAGAACATCTTTGAGGAACAGCTCCGTTTCCTGCTTCATAGCATCGCGGAGAGTTTGATCGAATTCGGGGAACAGAATTTCGTCGGGATCTTTTTCATCAATGTCGCGCAAATAGAGCCACTGCGCGGCGAAATTCGTGACCATCGATTCGGCGCGCGGATCGGCAAGCATGCGGCGAGTTTGCTGTTCCAGGACTTTGGGGTCGGCCAGTTTGCCGGATTCCGCGGCGGCAAGAAGCTCATCGTCAGGGATGCTGCTCCACAGGAAGAATGAAAGTCGCGAGGCCAGCTCGATCGGCGTCACGCGTCCACTGACCGCCGGTTCATGCTCGATGCGAAACAGGAACTGCGGGCTGACCAGGATTCGTTCGAGCGCGCGCTGAATCCCTAAATCGAAATTGGCTGCGGCGCGGCCGTCTTTATAAAAAGGTAGGAGCTCATTTAGATCTGCGTCGGAAACGGGTCTTCGATAAGCCCGGCGCGCTAAAGTCTTGAGAATCTGTCTCGCGCAGGGAAGCTCTTCCGCGGCGCTGGCGGGCCGGCAAACGAAGATACGCTTACGGCTGGGCGATTCGCCGGGGCTGTCGACGTCATAAGGTCCGCTGACTGTGACGGAGGCGATGGAGGGAAGAGTTCCTCGGCTGCGCATGCGCGGACGCAGCGTCGCTTCGTCCCGAGCCTGGCTGCGCTCCAGAAACGCGATGCCGATCAGCCTGGGACCGGCCTTCAAAGGGAGGCGAAATTCGAGCGGAGGACTCCCCGCGCCGCGGCCGCCTCGTCCACCTCCTCCGTCTTCACCCAATTTCACGAGTTGCACGCGCTGCTGGTCCACCGTAATTTCCAGGTCTTGACGATCGCGCGGAGCGGAGCCAAGCTCGACTTTGAACACGTAGGACGCGTCCACGGGAAATTCGCTGCGGATCGCGATGCCGCCGCGAGTGCCGAAGGGAAGCTCGTCGACACGCTCGTCTTGCGGATGCTCGGGATCGATGCGGTAGATGTTGACCATCGCAGGCATGGCGGGATCGCCGATTGCCAGGCGGCTGACCTTGCGCGCGGCATCGACGTAGCGGTCGAGCGTGGCGGGCGATGTGAATAAAAGATCGGCAAGATTATCGAAACCGCTATTCACGTTGTCCGCTGGGAGAAGATAGGAGATCTCGTCCTCCTTGGGCAGATCGCTCAGGACGAGAAGGTCGCGGACGGCGTTCTGATATTCGGTGCGAGTGAGGCGATGCAGCAACGGCAGCTTGCCGGGATTAGGGTTCGCGGCGGCAGAGCGATCGAGCTCCGTGGTCAGCGCCGCGAGCATCGTCTTATATTCCGATTCCTCCGGGCGCTTGGCCTGAGCGGGCGGCATAGCGCGGGTTTGCAGCTTACCGACGACTTTTTCCCACAGCTCAGCGTTCTTGGGAATGTCATTCAGAGCGGCGATATCTAGCGTCAGGCCTCCGGTTTTCAATCGTGCGTTGTGACAGGTGACGCAGTATTGCGTGAACAGCGCGGATGCAGGCTTGGGGGCCTGAGCCAGCGCGTTCCAGGCCGTCGCGACGAAGAGAACCAGGCAACATGGCCGCATAGTGCCGATTGTACTCGTGATTTCCCCCGAATAGAATGGTGACCGCGGCAATGAATATGACACGGTACGCTCTGTTGCTCATTCCGATATGCCTGTCCGCGGCCGATCTCAGTTTGATCGACGCCGCGAAAACCCATGACGCTACGGCGGTACAGCAGTTGCTCGCTAGGAAAGTCGATGTGAACGCTACGGATGCCAGCAGCTCGACTGCCTTGCACTGGGCGGCCCGGCAGAATGACACGCGCATCGCCGAATTACTGCTGGCGGCTGGAGCGAACGTTAGAGCGGCTACGCGCTACAACATCACGCCACTCTATTTCGCTTGTCTGAACGGAAATGCGGAGCTGGTGGAGCAGTTCTTGAAAGCCGGCGCGGATGCGAATAGCGTATCGGAAGAGGGGCAGCCTGCGCTGGCGACTGCCGCGCTTTCGGGCAACGCGCAAGTTGTTCGGATGCTGCTTGCGGCGGGAGCTAAAGTCGATGCGGTCGAACCGATCGACAAGCAAACTCCGCTGATGTTCGCCGCATCGGAAGGCAATACAGCCGCGGCGGAGATGCTGGTCGAGTTTGGCGCGCAAGTGAACGCGAAGTCGAAAGGCGGCTTCACGGCGCTGCTGTTCGCGGTGCGGGACGATCGCATCGAGACCGCCAAGGCGCTGCTGAAGCACGGGGCCAATGTGAATGACGCGGCTTCGGACGGCACCAGCGCCCTGAATATGGCTGTGGTGAACGCCTATTTCGAGATGGCCTCCACGCTGCTCGACTTTGGCGCGGATCCCAACGCTCCCGATGCCAGAGGCTCCGCGCTGCACATGCTCGCGTGGCTGCGGAAGCCAGGAACGGATGGCGCGGCCGGGGTCGGCAATACGCCGCATGGGCCTCCGCCCCCGGAAGGCAACGTGACATCGCTCGAGCTGGCGAAGAAGCTGCTGGCAAAGGGTGAGAATCCGAACGTTCGCATTACATGGAAGGAGCAAACGTTCGGCAAGGAAGGCGGCACGGCGCGCAACCCTCCGAACATTCAATTGGGCCGACATTTCCTGAGTTACGTCGGCGCGACGCCTTTCTACGTCGCGGCGAAGAACGGCGATATCGAACTGATGCGTGTGCTCGCGGCGGGTGGCGCGGATACGACCATGCCGACTAAAGCTGGGATCACGCCGTTAATGGCCGCGGCCGGGCTCGATTACTGGGAGGGCGAAGCGCCGGGGCCGTTCACGGGAGTGTCCGAAGCGGAGCGCCTCGAAGCTGTCAAGTTCGCCCTCGAGCACGGCAACGACATCAATGCGCAGGCGAATTTCGGAGATTACCCGATGACCGGCACGACCGAGTACACGCTGCTGTACTACCCGCTGAACATCGATGACCTGCTCACGTTGGGCGTGGGCGATCCGCGCTGGAGCGGCAGCACGGCGTTGATTGGCGCGGTAATCTCAGGCCAGCCGAAGATCGTTCAGTATCTGGTCGACCACGGCGCGAAGCTGGATGCCAAAACCAAACTCGGCTGGACTCCGCTGATGGTTGCCGAGGGAGTTTTCTTCGCCAATGCGAAGAAGGAATATCCGCAGGCCGCGGCGATTCTGCGCAAGGCACTCGCGCAGCAGGAGAACCGGCAGTAATCTCACTCTTGCCATCTCTCTAGCCGGCGGCGCGGGCGGTCACCCGCTTTTGTACCTTCACCCTTACTGGGCCGCTCGGCCGGAGTGTAACGAGTTGCTGGGGTGCGATCTCCGCCATTGGCTCCAGCGACAACTTGCAACGCTGCGCGATTGTCGCCAGAAGGAGCCGGGCCTCCATCATCGCGAAGCCGTTGCCGATACAAACCCGCGGACCGCCGCCAAAAGGAAGGTACGCGTAGCGCGGAATGCTTTCCTCCCATCCCGGCCCGAACCGCTCCGGGTCGAAGCGTTCCGGATCGGGGAAGAACCTTGGGTCGCGATGAAGCGCGTAGGTGCTGATGGTGATGAGGCTGCCCTTCGCCACTCGGTATTCGCCGAGAGTAACATCCTCAATCGGTTCACGCGCAAAAGCCGGAGCCGGGGGATAGAGGCGCATCGCCTCGCGAATGACCATTTCGGCAAAAGGCAGGTTAGGCAGGTCGGAGGCCTCCGGTAGCCGCCCAGCCAGGACGCGATCGAGTTCCTCCCGCAGTTTCGTGTCGACGCCGGGATGCCGCGCGAGCAGATACCACGTCCAGGTAAGCGCGTTCGCCGTGGTTTCTTGCCCGGCGAGGAACAGCGTCATCATTTCATCGCGCAACTGCCGGTCTGACATGCCCGCGGGGCTGTCATCGTCCGCCGCGGCCAGCAGAACCGAAAGCAGATCGTCGCGGCGTTCTCCCGATGCACGGCGTGTCCGAATCAGCAGCCGCAGGACCGCATCCAACCGGGCAAGCGCGCGCTTCTCGCGGCGATTCTTGCGGGTCGGCGCCCAGGAAGGGAGCTGCAGCGGTGAGCTCACACGCTGGTTCGCGGCATCGGCGATTGCGACTAGCGTCTGACCGAGATCGGTTGCCTCCGGCGGCAGATCCTCGCCGAATAAGGATTTCACGACCACGGCCAGAGTCAGCTTGCCCATCTCGGCGCCGATTTCCCGAACCTCTCCGTCGCCGAAGGCTTCCGCGGCGCGAAGAGCCTGCGCAACCATCACGTCGCTGTACGCCGAGAGCCGATCGTGGCGAAAAGCGGGCTGGATGAGCTTGCGCTGTTGCTTCCATTGGCCGCCGTCGCTGGTCAGCAGTCCCTCGCCCAGAATCCGGCGCGCGGCCCGCTTAAGCAATCTCGGCTTGTAATACTTGTTCGCCTGCTCCACCAGAATCTGGCGCACAAGGTCCGGGTGATTCACTTGATAGACGCGCAGCGGGCCCAGCCGGAAAAACGCGATATCTCCGTATTTCCGAGCAAGGCTAACGTTAAACGCGAGGGGATCGAAGGGGAACCGGCGGGGAAATAGCTGCGCCAAGACCACTAGCGGAAATTTGATGCTGGGGCCATCCGGATAGGTTTTGGCTCTCATGGAGCATCCCCGATTGCATGTGAGTATATCAGCGCTCCCGCAGGCCAATGATAGCCGGCGGTACACTTTAGTTCGTAGCTCAGAAGGACGAATCGAATGAAGTCACATATAAATTGCATCCTGCTGGCCGGAATCACTGCTACCGCATCGGCTCAGACGCCTTCGTCAACGGTTGACGATTACATTGGAGCGGCAAAGGTCGCCGCCGGCACGGATTGGGCCGGGACATTCGTTCGCCTCTGCATTCCGCCTCCTGCGCCGCCCCAGGGTGCGCAAGGAGTCGCACGAGGCGGCGGACGCGGGGCTGCTCCGCGCATTCCCGCCAAAGAAACGTGGTACGCCGAGCCCGCCAAGGTCGCCGATAACCTGTACTTCATCGGCACGAAAATCCATAGCGCGTGGGCGATCGTGGGAAGCGAGGGCATCATCGTTATCGAGGCGCTGTTCGACTATGCCGCGAACGACGAAATCATAGGCGGACTCAAGAAGCTGGGGTTGGATCGAACCAAGGTCAAGTACGTTATCCTTTCTCACGCGCACGCCGACCACGACGGCGGCGCGAAGCTGCTCCAGGACGAGATCGCGGGCGTGCACCTGATTTATGGCGCGGAAGATTGGGACGCCGTCGACAAATCGACGAATCACGCCGGTGGCAAGCCGAAGCACGACATAGTTGGCACGGACGGGATGAGGGTCTCCGTCGGCAATGCTTCGGTTCAGATCGTCACTACGCCTGGGCACACTCCAGGAACGCTGTCTTATCTCTTTGAAGTGCGCGACAACGGCAACCCCCTGCGCATCGCGTACGTGGGCGGAACGGCGATTCCGTTTAACTCGAATGCCGCTTTCTACGATGGCTATATCGCCTCAGCGCGAAAGATGGCGAAGGCCGCGGCCGACTTCGGGGCAACCGCGCTGCTGTCGAACCATTCGGAATTCGACGACGCTTTCTTCAAGGCCCACACCGCCGCGAGCCGCCAGCCGGGCGAAGCGAATCCATTCGATGTCGGGGTCGATGGGGTGGCGCGCTATTTTCGCGTGGTTCAGGATTGCACGGAGGCCACCAAGCTCAGGGCCGCGAAACAGTGACTGCTGAGGAACTGCTGGAACGGGCGCGCCAGCTCCGCCCGATAGCGGAGCAGCAGGCCGCGGAAACAGAGCGCCTTACCCATATCTCCGAAGATCTTCACCGCCGTTTCGACCAGGCGGGCTTCTACCGAATGCTCATGCCAAAACGCTACGGCGGCATTGAAACGGACCTGCCGACGTACGTGAAGATATGGATGGAGATCGCGCGCGGAGATCCGTCGGCGGCGTGGTGCGGGTGCCTGGCGGCGAATCATTCTCTGCAGCTCGCGTCGTGGTGGCCTAAGCGCACGCAAGACGAAATCTTCGGCAGCCAGGGCGATTTCAAGGCCGCTTCCGTCGCCGCGCCGTTATCCGAATTCGCGCGCCGGGTGGAGGGCGGCTGGGAGCTCAACGGTAAGGTGTCGTATTGCTCCGGCATCCCTTATGCGACGCATTACATCGGTCAAGCTCTGCCTGAGCCTGCTGAGAAAGGCGAACCGCCGGGCCCGCCTCTGCTTTTCGTCGCGCCGCGCAGCGCATTCCGGGTCTTGGACGATTGGGGCGAGCTGACCGGCCTCATCGGCAGCGGTTCGAATAGCATCGTGTTCGATAAGGCGGTGGCGCCGTCGCACTGGGTGATCGAGAACACGCACATGGCGGATGTAGATTGCAGTGGGGGAACCGTGGGTTCACGGTTGCACGGCAACCCGATGTATGCAACCCGCGGCATCGGCTTCTTCACGATGACCGTCGGCGCGATCATGGTGGGAGCCGCGCTGGGCGCGCTCGACGAGTTCGAGAGAATCCTTAAAGCCCGCAAGACAATCCGCGCGCCGTTCGGACCATGGGCCGAGAACCCGGATTACCAGCGTTGGTT
>JASHRP010000315.1 GCA_030037375.1 Bryobacteraceae bacterium
ATGGGACTACTCGGTTTGATTCTCGCCGTGGTGGGAGTTTACGGCGTCGTGTCCTACGGCGCGGCTCAACGCACGCGCGAAATCGGCATTCGCATGGCGATGGGCGCGAAACCAATCGATGTATTGCGCATGATCCTGCGGCAGGGCGTGACGCTGGTGGCGGGAGGCGTGATCGCGGGACTGCTCATCAGCCTCGCCCTGGTTCGCCTGCTGTCGCGGGTCATCGTAATGGTCAGCGCCACCGACCCAATCGCGTTCCTTGGCGTAACCGCGCTGCTGACGTTGATCGCTTTGGGCGCTTGCTATCTTCCCGCCCGCCGCGCGATGCGAGTCGACCCGATGACGGCTCTGCGGCACGAATAGTTTTCATTCACGTGTATTCACGGCTGTAAACTGATACAGATGCCCCTGCTCGATCAAATCCAAAAAGACATGATCGCGGCCATGAAGGCCCACGAGGAGTTGCGGCTTGACGCGCTGCGCATGATCAAGACCGCGCTCAAGAAGCACGAGGTCGATTCCATGAAGCCTCTGGACGAATCAACCGAGCTTCAGGTGCTCAACACGCTGGTGAAGCAGCGCCACGAATCGGCCGACATGTTCCGCAAGGGCAATCGCCCGGAGCTCGCCGAAAAGGAAGAGGCGGAGCTCAAGATCGTCGAATCTTACATGCCCTCCGCTCCCACCGACGCCGAGATGGACTCGGCCATTGCCGCGGCTTTGGCGGAGACCGGGGTGACGTCGCTCAAGCAGATGGGCGTTGCGATGAAGGCCGCGCAGGCCAAGCTCGCCGGCAAGCGCGTCGATGGAAAAGCGCTGAGCGATCGAGTGCGCGCGAAGCTCACCTAGGTTTCTGCTAATCTAGCTATTTGCGCCGATTCTATGCCCGCGCGGGTCAGCGATTCGTTCATCCTGCGCACCTATCCGTTCCGGGAAGCGGACTTGATCGTGAGCTTTTTCACGCGTGACCACGGCAAGATGCGCGGCGTGGCTCGCCGCGCTCGCAAGCCGAAAGGTCCTTTCGGCGCCGGACTAGAGCGGCTGTCGCGCGTCAGCATCACGTACTACGAACGCGAGAACCGGGAGCTTGTGAACCTCTCGAGCTGTGAACTTATCGAATCGCCATTCGCCTTGCAATCCGATTACGCGCGGGGCCTCGCGCTCGACTATTTCGCGGAGATTGCAGAGCAGTTGCTCCCGCCGCACGAACCGAACGAAAAGTTCTTCCGGCTCTTGGTGGCCGCGCTGGATTATTTGCGCGCGGGCGGAGAGACCTGGACCGCGATCCTTTATGTAAGCTTGTGGTCCGTGCGCCTGGCGGGGGTTTTCCCGGAAATGCGCGTGAGCCGTGAGTCCGGCGAAATCGCCGAGGAGATGTTCGCCAAGCCTCTCAAAGCTCTGAACCCGCGCCCGTGGACGAAGGCCACGGCGTCCGATTTAAGACGATTACTGGTTCGGGCCATCGAACAGCACGTGGAGCGCAAATTCTTGACCGTTCCGCTTCTGGAAGCTCTGTAGTTCCTATGGATAATTTTCAAGACACGATTTTCAAGCTGAAGAAATACTGGGCCGAGCGCGGCTGTATCATTCAGGAGCCTTACGACGTTGAAGTCGGCGCGGGCACCATGTGCCCGGAAACGTTTTTGCGGGTCCTTGGGCCCAAACCATATCGTGTAGCCTATGTGCAACCGTCGCGCCGCCCCGCCGACGGGCGATATGGCGAGAATCCCAACCGTTTGTACAAGCATCAGCAGCTTCAGGTGATCCTCAAGCCGACGCCCGATGACATCATCGATCAATACCTGGGTAGCCTGGAAGCCATCGGCATCGATCTTTCCAAGCACGATTTGAAGCTTGAAGAAGATAATTGGGAATCGCCGACGCTTGGGGCGTGGGGCATCGGTTGGCAGGTGATGCTGGATGGTCTCGAGATCACTCAGTTCACCTATTTCCAGCAGTGCGGCGGCATCGATCTGGAACTGGTTCCAGCCGAGATTACTTACGGGCTGGAGCGCCTGGTGGCTTTCCTTCAAAACGTGGAGAGCGTATTCGATATCCAATGGGCACCAGGGTTCAAATACGCCGATGTGCGCCTGGCTGAGGAGCTGCAATTCTCGGTCTACAACTTCGAGATGGCGACGGTCGATCGCCTGTGGCGGCTGTTTTCGGAACATGAAGCCGAGTGCAAAGGGCTGCTTGAGGCGTATGCCAAGTATCCCGACAAGCATCGTTTCCCGGTGTTGCCGGCGTACGATCAAGTGCTCAAGTGCTCGAATCTGTTCAATCTTCTGGACTCGCGCGGAGCAATTTCGGTGACGGAGCGCGTGGGCGTGATCAAGCGTGTGCGCGATCTCGCGGTCGGGACGGCGAAACTGTGGCTCGGCCAGCAGACTCTGGGTGACTCGGAGGAAGCCGCCGCATGAGCCTCGATTTCCTGCTCGAGATCGGAACCGAAGAGATTCCGCACTGGATGATCCCGAGCGCGCTCGCGCAGCTAGAGAAGCTGGAGCTGCTAGGAGCAACCGCGAGGGTCGACGCGACGCCGCGGCGCCTGGTCGTTCGGGCCAGCAGTGTTCCAGCGGCCACGGCAGCGCGAGAGGAAGTCGTGAAGGGTCCGCCCGTCGCGTCCGGCGAGAAAGCCGCCGCTGGGTTCGCGAAGAAGCATGGTGTCGATCCGAGCCAAATCAAAGCCAATGGCGCTTACTACGAACTTAAGAAGACCACGCCAGGGCGCGCGGCGACGGAGATCCTCGCCGAATCGCTGCCCTCCGCGATACTGGGGATCCAATGGCCGAAAACGATGTACTGGACGGGAGGCAGGACCGGCCCGCGCTTCATACGCCCCATCCGCTGGATCGTCGCGCTGCTTGGCGAAGAAATCATCCCGTTCGAGGTCGCCGGCGTGAAGAGCGGCAACGTGACTCGAGGGCATCGGAAACTCGGCTCCTCTTCGGTGTCCGTGACCACGACGAGCTACGAGCATGATCTCCGCAAGAACTTCGTCATCCTCTCTTCGCACGAGCGCCGTCACAAGATCGAGACCGAAGCCTCGAAGCTCGGAGCGAAAATCGACGGCGACCTCCTCGAAACGCTGACCTTCATCACCGAATTCCCGACGGCCATCCGCGGCGATTTCGATCCGGCTTATCTCGAACTTCCCGCCGAGGTGCTCACCACCGTGATGCGCCATCACCAGAAGTATTTTTCGAGCTACGGGGTCAACGGCCAACTCGCCCCGAATTTTGTCGCGATCATGAACACGTCGGGCGATCCCGACGGGCTGATCAAACACGGCAATGAACGAGTCCTCAAGGCGCGCTTCAACGACGCGCGTTTCTTCTGGAATGTCGATCAACAGAAGAAACTGGTCGATCGCGGAGACGATCTCGCGCACGTCACTTTTCAGGCCAAGCTTGGATCGTATTTGGAGAAGACCAATCGCGTCGTCGAGCTGGTCAAGGAGCTTGGCGGGAACGCACACGCGCAACGCGCGGCCGAGCTTTGCAAATGCGATCTCACCACCGAAATGGTGAAGGAGTTCACGGACCTTCAGGGCGTAATCGGCGGCCTCTACGCAAAGGCGCAAGGCGAGCCGGAAGCTGTCAGCCGCGCTATCTATGAGCATTACCAACCGCTGAGCATGGAGGATTCGATCCCCGAAACAATCGAGGGGCAAATTGTCGCGCTGGCGGACAAGCTCGATACGCTGCGAGGATGCTTTTCCGTCGGCCTGATTCCCAGCGGCTCGAAGGACCCGTTCGCGCTGCGCCGTGCCGCTCAAGGCGTGGTCAAGATTCTCGCCGAAGCCAGACTCGATTATTACCTTGACAGCCTGGTCTCCGGCGAGCTGCGCGAGTTCATGCTGGAGCGCATCCAATACTATTTCCGGGAAGTCCGCGGCTATAAATACGACGAAGTCAATGCCGTACTCAAGGTCGGAGTTTCCACCATCAAGGACGTGGAGGACCGGCTGAAACAACTCTCCGCGGTGCGCCCGACGCCGAACTTCGAGCCTCTCGCAGCCAGCTTCAAGCGGATCAACAACATTCTCAAGCAGGCGAACTTCAGCGAGACCCATCCTATCGTCGACGCCGCAATCCTGGAAGAAGGTCCGGAAAAGGAATTGTATGAGGCTTATGAGCAGATCGAGTTCAACTCGCTCGATCGCGTAGCCGGGTTGCGGCCGCACGTGGACCGTTACTTCGACAAGGTCATGGTTAACGTTCCGGACCAGGGCGTTCGCAGGAATCGGCTCAGCATGCTGAGCCACATGCTTCAAAAGTTTTCCACCATCGCTGATTTTTCGGAAATTGTCACCTCAGGAGAGCAAAGGTAACCCTCATGAAGAACTACGTTTATAATTTCGGCAACGGCGCCGCCGACGGCGACGGCACGATGAAAGATGTCCTCGGCGGAAAGGGCGCTGGCCTCGCCGAGATGAGCCGCGCCGGTATCACGGTCCCTCCCGGCTTTACCATTTCGACTGAAGTTTGCAACATCTTCTTCGAAAGCGGCAACAAAGTTCCCGACGAAATCAACCAGCAGGTTCTCGCCGCGCTGGCCACGCTCGAAAGCCGCATCGGCAAACAGCTCGGCGATCCCTCGAATCCGTTGCTGCTCAGCGTTCGCTCCGGCGCGAAATTTTCCATGCCTGGAATGATGAACACGATTCTGAATCTCGGGCTGAACGATGAAACCGTTGAAGGGTTAGCGCAGAAGACCGGAAACCCGAGATTCGCATACGACTCGTATCGCCGCTTCATTCAGATGTTCGGCGAAGTCGCGCTCGGAATCGATATGGCCAAGTTCGATCACATCTTCGATAGCCGCAAGCATAAATCCAAGGTGAAGCAGGATACCGATCTCACTGCCGAAGACCTGAAGGCCATCATCACCGATTACAAGAAGCTGGTCGAGAAGGAAACGAAGAAGCCGTTCCCCCAAGATACGCACGACCAGCTCGCGATGTCGCGGGACGCGGTCTTCAGGTCCTGGTGGAACCCGAAGGCCGCGTATTACCGCAAGATGGAGAAGATCCCGGACAATATCGGAACGGCCGCGACGGTACAGACCATGGTTTTCGGCAACCTCGGAAACACTTCGGCCACGGGCGTTGGTTTCACGCGCGATCCAGCCACGGGCGAGAAGGTCTTCTACGGCGAATTTCTGATCAACGCGCAGGGCGAGGACGTCGTCGCCGGAATCCGCACGCCGGAGCCGCTCTCGGATCTCGAACAGATCATGCCCGCGACGTACCGGCAGCTTCGTCAGATCACCGAGAATCTGGAGCGGCATTATCGGGACATGCAGGACTTCGAATTCACCATCGAAGAAGGCAAGCTGTACATGCTGCAGACTCGCAACGGCAAGCGCACCGGCCCCGCGGCCGTGCGAGTCGCGGTGGAGATGGTCTCCGAAGGCCTCATCGATAAGAAGGAGGCCGTGCTGCGCGTTCAGCCGCAGCAGCTCGACCAGCTTCTGCACCCGGTGTTCGACGGGCCGTCGCTCAAGAAGCTCGAACACATCGCAACCGGCATCGCGGCTTCTCCCGGCGCTGCCGTGGGTCGCGTGGCCTTCACAGCCGAAGAAGCGGTCGAGATGGCCCCCAAAGGCCCAGTGATTCTGGTCCGCAAGGAAACCACGCCGGATGACATTCACGGCATGGATGTCTCGAAGGGCATTCTCACGGCTGTCGGCGGGAAATCCAGCCATGCGGCCGTCGTCGCGCGAGGCATGGGAAGGCCGTGCATTGTTGGCGCGGGGTCGATTTCCATCAACGAACGCGCCAATCTTTTCACCGCCTCGGTCAAAGGCAAGACCATTACGGTCAAGCAAGGCGATTGGATCTCCATCGACGGCGCCTCCGCCAACGTGTATCTGGGCAAAGCAGTCACGAATGAGCCCGATCCGAATTCGTCCTATTTCGGCCAGCTTATGCATTGGGCCGACGAATTCCGCGGCAAATTCGACGTCCGCGCCAACGCGGACATTCCCCGCGACGCGGACGCCGCGCGGCGCTTCGGCGCACACGGCATCGGGCTTTGCCGGACCGAGCACATGTTCTTCGCCGAGGACCGCCTGCCTTACATGCGCGCGATGATCATGGCGTCCGACGAGAAGGAGCGGAGGAAAGCGCTGGCGAAGCTCCTGCCCATGCAGCGCTCGGACTTTGCCGGATTATTCAAGGCGATGGACGGCTATCCGGTCGTCATCCGCACGCTCGACCCGCCGCTGCACGAATTCCTTCCCAAACATGAAGACCTGACCTTGTTCCCGTACATGAAGGGCAAGGAGAAAAAGGAGGTAGCCGACCGGTACAAGCTCTCCGTTGGCGAGTTCAACAAGAATCGCAAAGCTTGGCTAAAGCGCGTTGACGAACTGCACGAGTTCAACCCGATGCTGGGCCATCGCGGCTGCCGGCTCGGTATCACCTATCCTGAGATCACGGAGATGCAGGCTCGCGCGATCTTCGAAGCGGCGGTTCAGTGCGCCAAGAAGAAGATCAAGGTGATCCCTGAGGTGATGATTCCTCTGGTGGGCAGCGCCGAGGAGTTGGAGAATCAGAAAGCGATCGTTATCCGGGTCGCGGATGAGGTGCTGGCGAAGGCCGGTATGAAGGACCTGCATTATCTGGTCGGAACCATGATCGAGATTCCGCGCGCGGCCGTGACCGCGGATCAGATCGCCAAGCAGGCCGAATTCTTCAGCTTCGGCACTAACGATCTGACGCAGACCACCATGGGCCTCTCACGCGACGACTACACGAAATTCTCGCCCGCTTATGAGAACCTCAAAATCTTCAAGACCGATCCGTTCGCCAGCATCGATCAGCAGGGCGTAGGGCAACTGATCGAGCACGCAATCAAGTTAGGCCGCGGAGCCCGGCACGGGCTCGAAATCGGGATCTGCGGCGAGCACGGCGGCGACCCGTCATCCGTCGAATTCTGCTATCGCGTGGGCATGAACTACGTGTCCTGCTCCCCGTACCGCGTTCCGATTGCGCGGCTGGCGGGCGCGCAAGCCGCGATCTCCGGCGGCGATAAGACGGAAACAATGCGAACCGCGTGACGCCGGATGCCGGAACCCGGTTCCGCCATTCATCCCGATTCCGAAGCCGTCATCGAGGAGATGACGGCTTCGGATTACGACGGGGTTCGCGTCCTGCTTGAATCCACCGCGGGAATAACGCGGCGCTCCGCCGATGCGCGCGAATCCACGGAGCGATATCTTGCACGCAATCCCGGCATGAGTTTCGTCGCCAAGATAAACGGGCGAGTCGTTGGCTGCGTGATGTGCGGGCATGACGGCCGCCGCGGCTATTTGCAGCACCTCGCCGTAGAGCCCGCCTTGCGCGGCCGCGGAATCGGATCACGACTGGTCCTACGATGCCTCGCGGCCCTCAAGGACGCGGGCATCGATAAGACTCACCTGGACGTGCTCGCCGGGAACCAAGCCGCGCAAAGCTACTGGGTTCGTCGCGGGTGGCGCAAGCGCGACGATATTGTCCGGTTCTCCTTCACCAACTCAGAGGACTCGAACGCTTAGCCAAGCGTGATTACTTCGCGGCCCGCGTTAGCGGATCGACGATGGCGTCCCTCTGAATGAGCTTGACCACTTTGGTCTCGTACTCGCGGCCCTCCTCATCCAGCACCCACAGCTTGTTCTTCTCAACCGCGAACTTCAAGCCGTCCGTGCCGGGGAAGCGCGCCGGGGGCGACGTCTTCGGCCGCATCCTCTGCACCAGGTAAGCGCAAAACTGCGATTCGATGATGTAGCTATCGTAGGTATACGGGCTGGCCGTGGTCGCGGCGATCTGGTTGCTGACCGTGTAGCGGCCATCGCTGCCTTGGGTGAACGCCCATGACGATCCTTCCAGATCGCTGGTATATGTGACGTTGAAGAAATAATTGTTGTTCGGCACGCTAAGCAACCGGCCGCTCTGCCACGCGCGATCCTTGGAGGAAGCTCGCGCGACCGGGGATTCGGGCCGCGCGGGCGGAGCCGGTTCAACCTTGGCCGGCGGTTTCGCGGCGGTCGCTTCCAGCTTCGGATCGGGTTTGGACGCGGGAGCCGGAGGGGCCTTCGGCTTGGGGGGCGGAACATCGTCCTTCGAAGCCGAGGCCGTCGTGAAGGCGTTCTCCAAGTTCACCGGCTTGGGCTTTTCGACTTTGGCCTCGGTCTTCTGCTGCGCCGGTTTTGTTTGCGCCTGTTGCGTCTGATTTGGCTGGGTTTGCGCCGGCTGAGCTTGCGCCTGTTGCGCGGGAGCTTGCTGTGCGGAAGCCTGCTGGACCGGCGTTTGCTGCACAGGAGTCTGCTGCGCGGCGGCCTTCCTCTGAGCGGGCTGCGGCTGCGATTGCGGCGTCTTCGGCGCGGGAGCAGCCGACGCCACGGCTGGAGCCGCGATCACCCTCCCGTTCTCATCGATGTCGACCTTCTTAACGATCTTGGTCTCGTACTCGGTCTTGTCGAGATCCATGATCCATAGCTTGTCCTTGTCCACAGCGATGCTCAACGGCCTCGCCACGGAAACGTGGGGGGCCTTGTAGCTCGCCAGCCGGGTCAGTTCCACCAGGTAGACTTTGTCCGTGGTCTTGATCACGAAGTTGTCGTACATCACGTTGCCGTCCGAACTGTGCGAGTTCACGGCAACGGCCGCGCCGCTGTCGGTTTGAATGTAAGGCGAGTTCTTCGATCCGGAGCCGGTGTCCGTGACATGAAAGTACGGATTCACCGACTTGTCCAATAACTGGGACTCTTGCCAGGGGCGGTCCTTGGCGCTCAAGCTGGCCGCGACAAGGCAGATAACCAACATGATTCGTGACATATGCAGCACACCTCCGTCAACTGCGGGCGTCGACTGTACGGGGTCCAATGCATGCAAGTTAACACTCGGGTACCAGGGAGGGAATCAGGCGCAATGCTTATAGGCGTCTGCGCAGAACTCCTAGAAAATGCCTTAGGAGGAAGTACTTTAACTACCTGAGTACTAGCCCGTCGGAGCGATTTTCAATGCGACATCGCGTAGACGATGTAGTTCACGCCGATGCGAATTCCGAGCGCGGAGAACTTTTCGTCGTAACTCGGATCATCGGCCCACTCCCACGAATCGCCCAAATCGGAATCGAAGGTAAATGCCGCCATTACACGGCCTTTGTCGTCGTAGATGCCGCGCCAGGCGGGAGGACAGCCTTCGCACTTTTCGGTGACCCCGGTCTGCCGGTAACGGGCCCCGGGGACCTGATAGCGGTCGTTCAAATCATAAACCGTGTGAAAGATGCCCTCCGGATTCGGAAGATCGACGATCCGGCGGTCCGGAAACACCTTCTGCATACTGTTCACGAATACGGCCCAGCCGGATTCGCCCCAAAAATCGTCGGCCATGAAGAAGCCGCCGCGCAGCAGGTAATCGCGGAGTTTGGCGGCCTGCGCGTCGGTCAAGAGCCAAGTTCCTGGCTGGACGGCGTATAGCCAGGGCCAGTTGTAAACATCATCGCCGTCGTCGAGATCCACGGGCTGTTCCACGCTGCGAGCGCTGATGCGGGTCAGACGGCGGAGGGCCAAGAGAAAATGCCGATCGGCGCGCGGATAATCCTGGGTCCACATCGAATTACCGTGCTTCCAGTCGCCGCCACCTCCTCGATAGAACCCGGCGTTGAAACCGCGCGCGCCCGCCATCTGCGGATACATCAGGCGCGCGAACATGAACTCGGCCTTGTCAGCCGCGTCGGCTGGAAGTGGGAAGTCGTTGTATTCAATGCCCGGATACTCGCGGAACGGGCGTTGAAAGGCGGACAACCGCGGCTGCAACGCGAAGAACAATGCTCCGCCGCAGACGAAAATTGAGAGCGCCGCACAAATCGGCTTCATCTGATTCCGCGGCTCCATCTGATTCCGCATCTTATCACCCTTTAACGGCCTTTTCGTTCTAGCACTTTCCGCTGCAGGTCTGCTTCACACGGCCTCCCGACGGCGCTAGAATCAGAAGCATCATGCGGCTGAAGGTTATGGGCGTTGTCCTCCTTCAGTCGGTCCTTGCGCAGTCCACGTCCCTCGACTCGTTACGCCAGGCCGTCGCGGCGAATCCTGATAGTTATGCAGCTCATTTCAACCTCGGTTACGCCTACAGTCTCGGCGGGAACGATTCAGACGCCGCGACCGAGTATCAAAAAGCGCTCGCGCTGCATCCCGGCATATATGAAGCTGAGTTGAACATGGGCACGTCGCTGCTTCGGCTCAACCGGTTCGCCGACGCGGAAGCCGCATTTCGCGCGGCGCTGAGCCTGAAAGCGGAATCGGCCGCGGCCGAAGAGGGTTTGGGCCGGACCTTGGCGCGAGAAGACCGCCTCAGCGAGGCCGAACCGCACTATCGCAAAGCGGCCGCAATCGATCCTTCGTACAAAAATTCTTTGCTCGACCTTGAAACGATCTACGAAGCGCATCACAACGGTACGGAGGCGATGGCGATTTTGCGGGAATTCCCGACCGATCCGGCGGCGCAGGAACGGCTGGGAGCGCTGCTGCTCGAAGCCGGCGTTCCGGCCGAAGCGGCCGGCCATCTGGAGTTCGCGGTGACGCAATCTCCTACCCCGGCGAACCGGTTCGAGTTGGCGCAGGCGTACGCCAAGATGAAGCAACTCGCCAAGGCCGAGCCGCTGGCGGCCCAGGTGGTGGAGGCGGCTCCAGAAGATGACGAAGCCAGGATGTTCTACGGCCGCGTGCTGCGCGATCAAAGAAAGTTTCAGGAAGCCGCAGTGCAGTTTCAGGCCGTAACCGCGCGCGAGCCCCAGTCCCCTCAAGCGTGGAATGAGCTGGCCGGCGTCGAGCTGGTTGCCCAGCAGTTCCAGCCGGCGATCACGGCGTTCCAGCGCTTAAGGGAGTTGGGAGCCGAGACGCCGGGAGACATGTTTTTTCGTGCCACGGCGCACGATCATCTACACCAGGTAAAGGAGGCGCTCGATAACTACAATAGGTTTCTAGCCGCGAGCAAAGGGGCTTTTCCCGATCAGGAGTTCCAAGCTCGCCAGCGAATACTGATTTTGGAGAGAGAGTCGGGTAAGAGGTAGAGCGGTGATTACGTATTTTGTTTTGCTTGCCACGATGGCCTTCGATCTGAGCGCCGTCAAGTCAGAACCGAATCCGGAGAAGCGCAGCGAACGCGCCTTGGATAACGCCAATCTTGCGCTGGATGCCGCGCGCGACGACTACAACGCGGGCAACATCGATAAGTCGCAAACGGAGCTGGAAGAGGTGCGCGATTCCGTGGATCTGGCGTATGAATCGCTGTCCGGAACCGGCAAGGACCCGCATAAGGATCCGAAGTTCTTTAAGCGCGCCGAGCTGCGCACACGCGAGCTTCTGCGCCGGCTGGAGGGTCTGGCTCCGGGAATGGGCGACGTGGATCACGGCACGCTGGAAAAGGTTCGTGAGAGAATCTCGGCAGTACACGATAATCTGCTGAACGGTATCCTAAGTAAGAGGAAGTAGTAGGAGGCGGATCGATGCGGACGGCGATTCTGTGCGCATGCTTGGCAGGCTTCGGCGCGGCGTTTTTCGCCGCCGGGGAGACCAAGCACGACTTCCTGACCACGGACGAAGCTAATCAAATTCGCAACGCTCAGGAACCGAATGCGCGCATGGCGCTGTACGTTCACTTCGCCAAGCAGCGTCTCGACCAGGTAAGCCAGTTGATGGCCAAGGAAAAGCCGGGCCGCAGCGCGCTGATTCACGATCTGCTAGAGGATTACACCAAAATACTCGATGCCATGGGCGCGGTCTCCGACGACGCCGTGCGCCGCCACTTCGATCTGGCCAAGGGCAACAAACTGGTGGGCAGCGAATCGACCGCGATGCTGGAGCAATTGGAGAAGATTCGGGATTCGGCTCCGAAGGATATCGAGCGATACGACTTTGTTCTGATGGAGGCGATCGACGCAACCTCCGGAAACATCGAGGCCGCGCACGAGAGCCCGCAGTTGCGGACCGATGAGATAGCCGAGCAAGAAAAGAAGGCCAAAGAGGATCGTCTGGCAAACTTGCCTCCGGAAGAGGCCGCGGCGGAGAAGGCCGCCGCGAAAGCCGCGTCCGATAAAGCAGCCGCCGACAAGAAGAAGGCCCCTACCCTTTTGAAGCCCGGCGAATCGCTCCCGCCGAGCGCTGTGGGCGCGCC